>CAIKXV010000147.1 GCA_903831455.1 uncultured Pseudomonadota bacterium
GATGGCGTCCGACCTCGGCCTGGACCCGGCCGACGTGCGACGTCGCAACCTGATCCGTCCCGAGGACATGCCCTGGCCCATCGGTCGCCTGGTGCCCTACGAACAGGAGGCGAGCTACGACGGCGGCGACTATCCCGCGGTCCTCGACCGCGCGCTCGCGCTGCTCGACTACCCCGGGCTCGCACCGCTGCGCGGTCGCGGCGACCCGGACGGTCGACTGCACGGCGTGGGCATGGCCTGCTTCGTCGACAGCACGGGCGCGGGGCCGGCCGAATACGCGCGCATCGAGGTGACCGGACCCGCGGAAATCCTGGTTCATACCGGCTGCTCGTCCAGCGGACAGGGCCACGAGACCGTGTTCGCGCAGGTGGCTGCCGATGCGCTCGGCCTGCCCTTTGCGGCCATCCGGGTGCAGCACGGCTCGACCACCGGCACCACGCACGGACACGGCTCCTACCACGGCCGCAGCATGGTGATGGGCGGCAACGCGGTGCGGGTGGCGGCCGACACGCTGGTCTCGCAACTGCTCGACTTCGCCGCGCGCGAGACGCGACTGTCGCTGGAACGGCTGGACTACCGCGCCGGCTGCGTGCATGCGCGCGACGACGGCCGGGTCGTGCTCTCGATCGCCTCGCTGGCGATCCGGGCGGCCGGGGGTGACCCGGCCGCGGCGCGAGCGCTCGCCGCCGAGGGGCGCTTCGACAACCGCGTCTGCACCTTCGAGTACGGCGCGCAGGTCGCACACGTGCTCGTCGACCCCGAGACCGCCGAGGTGGAGATCCGGCGCCTGGTCACCGTGGAGGACTGCGGCAACCCGGTGAATCCGGCGATCGTGCATGGCCAGGTGCTGGGGGCCTCGGTGCAGGGCCTGTCGGGCACGCTGCTCGAGGAGTTCCGGCACGATGCCGAAGGCCAGCTGCTCACCGGCACCTTCGCCGACTACCTGATCGCCACCGCCACCGAGTTCCCCGGCGTGGAGGCGCACGCGGTCAACCTCGCGCCCTCGACGCTCAACCCGCTGGGCGTCAAGGGCGTGGGCGAGGGGGGCATCGAAGGGGTGGGCGCAGCCGTCGCCAACGCGGTGGCCGATGCGCTGCGCAGCCGCATCGGGCCGCTGACGGACCTGCCGATCACGCCCGACCGGCTGGCGCGTGCGCTTCGAGGAACTCGAGCAGCGCGCGGTTGAACAGCTCCGGCTGCTCGATGTTGGAGAGGTGCGAGGCCGAGGGGATGATCCGCAGGGTCGAGCCGGGCAACGCGGCATGGATCGCCCGTGCCATCTCCGGCGGCGTGCCGTGGTCCTCCTCGCCCACCATGACGAGCACCGGACAGCGGATTTCCGGAAGACGCTCGAGCAGGTCGACGCGGGCGATCGCCTCGCAGCAGCCGGCGAAGCCCTCCACCGGCGTCGCCCGGATGCCGGCGGCGATGCGCTCCATCACGTCGGGACGCGACTGCCGGAAAGGCGCGGTGAACCAGCGCTCGAGCGTGCTCGGTACCACGCCCTCCATGCCCTGCTCGCGGGCGACGCGGATGCGCGCGCCCCACATCTCCAGTGCGCCCGGGGGCCGACGGCTGGTCGTGTCCGCCAGCACCATCGATTCGAACACGCCCGGGTGGGCCAGCGCGTAGGTCTCGCCGATCATGCCCCCCATCGACAGCCCGACCCAGTGGGTGCGGGTGATGCCCAGGTGGGCGAACAGCCCGTGCACGTCGGCCGCCATCTCCTCCAGGGTGTACGGCGAGGGCGGGGCCGAGGACAGCCCGTGCCCCCGGGTGTCGAACCGCAGCACGCGATACCTGGGGGCGAGCAGCGCCGCCTGCTCGTCCCACATCGACAGGTCGCAGGCGAGCGAGTGCGACATCGTGAGCCAGGGCCCGCGTCCCCCGGTGCGGTCGTCGATACGGTAGTTGATTTCGATGCCATTGAGGTCGACCTTCATCGCGGCACTCCGGAGCGTGGACGGTTAGACTGGGGCGCCGATGGTGCCGCAGCCGCTGCGCACCACGCAATCGGCCGGCTCCGCGTCCGCTCGATCGGCCGCGAACGCGGCCGCCCCTTGCCAGGAGGAGATCCCGATGAACACACCCGCCACGACACGTCCGCCCGAGCGCCTGCCACGCATCCCGCCCGAGGCCATGACCGAAGAGCAGCGCGCGGTCGCCGCACTCATCACCGCCGGGCCTCGCGGCGAGGTGCGCGGCCCGTTCGTGCCGCTGCTGCGCAGCCCCGGCGTCTGCGGCCCGCTGCAGGCGCTCGGCGAATACCTGCGCTACCGCTGCCCGCTCGACCGGCGCATCGCGGAGATGGCCACGCTGATGGCGGCGCGCCACATGTCGCAACAGTACGAATGGCAGGCCCACGAACCGCACGCGCTCAAGGCCGGCCTCGCCCCCGAGGTGATCGAGGCGATCGCGCAGGGCCGACGTCCCCCGGCGATGGCCGCCGACGAGACGGCCCTGCACGACCTGCTCTCCGAGGTGTTGCGCACCGGCGGCGCAAGCGACCCGACCTACGCGCAGGCGGTGGGCGTGTTCGGCGAGCAGGGCGTGGTCGAGCTGGTCGTGATCGCCGGCTACTACTCGGCGCTGGCCATGGTGCTCAACGTCGCCCGCACCGGGCTGCCCCCCGGCCGCGAGCCGCGCCTTCCGCCCTTCCCGTTCTGACTCATCGACGGGCCCCGCGGCCCGCCCTTGGAGGGAGGGCCGTGCGGGCGGACACCGCCCCCCGGGGGCGTCGCGGCGCCGGCCAGGCCGCGCCTCGTCAGGCGACGACCTGCAGCCGGTCGGTGTTCGCGTAGTCGGAGAGCAGCTCGCAGCCGGTCGCGGTGACGCGGATCATGTCCTTCAGCTGCATCCCGTAGCCATGCCCGGTGCGATAGCACAGCGGCTCGACGCTGAACACCATGCCCTCGTCGATGGCCTGGTCGACGTCGCGACCGATGATCGGGTTGTTGCCGAGGTAGGGTTCCTCGTGCAGGTGCAGGCCGATGCCGTGGCCGACGAAGGAGATCGGGGCGAGATCCATCTGCGTGAGCTTGTCGATGAACGCGCGGTACACGGCACGGCAACTCACGCCCGGGCGGATCATGTCGAGCAGCAGGTACTTGCACTCCACCAGGTGCTGCCAGATGCGCTCGGCGTGGTCGGGCGGCTCGACCACCACGGCCGTGCGGCATACCCCGGCCTGGTAGCCGCCGATCACCGAGAAGATCTCCACCCGGCAGACGTCGCGCGGCGCGAGCCGGCGCTCGGTCGGCCCGACGTTGGGCAACTGGCTGCGCTCGCCGGTGGCCACGATCATCAGCTTGAACTGCTCGGCGCCCAGCGCGTAGATGTTGCGGGTGAGCGCCGCGGCGATATCCATTTCGGAGTCGCCCGGATGCACCGAGGCCAGCGCGTCGGTGATCGCCTGGTCGGCGATGCGCGACAGCCGGTGCATGAGCGCGATTTCCTCGGGGGTCTTGCCCTGCCGCAGGCGGGCGAGCAATGCCTCGCAACCCTCGATGCGCGCGCCCGGCAGTGCGCGGGCGAGCGTCGCGTGGTCGCCCGCGGGCAGGTAGTCCATCTCGATGCCGACGCGGCCCGAGGCCGCACCCAGCTCGGCCAGCACGCCGGCCAGCGCGAGCATCGGCGAGTCGGTGAACTCCTTCCAGATGGTGAGCGGCATGTCGGGCGCGCGGTTGCGCACCGTGGTCTCCTCCATGTCCACGGCCACCAGCGCGGTGCGCCCGTCCGCCGCGACCACCGACATCGCATGGCGATGGCGCATCAGCGGCTGGGAGGGCACCACGAACCCGTTGAGCCAGCCCCAGTTCTCGGGCGACACGGTGACCACCGCATCCAGCCCCTGCGAGCGCATCGCCTGCACCAGGCGCGCGACGATCTCCTGCCTCATGTGATCTCCTCCTGCGCGCCGCGGATCAGTCGCGGACGCGGTAACGCTCGATCTTCGCCCTGTCCACCTCGATGCCCATCCCCGGGCCGTCGGGAACCTCGATCGCGCCGTCGACCAGCCGCATCGGCTCGGCGATGAGGTCGTCGCGATAGTAGATGCCGCCGATCTGCCCGTGCTGCGCCTCGGCCGGCGTGGAGACCGGCACCACGCAGGACAGCGTGACGGCCGGAGCCGCGGCGGCGAGGTGGATGTTCGCGAGGTTGCCCACGCCGGTCTCCACCGAACCGTTGACGTTGCACAGGATGCCGGCGGCGCGGCACACCGCCGCCACCTCCATGGCCCGGTACAGCCCTCCGGGCTTGGTGGTGTAGATGGAGACGATCTGTGCGGCGCGCCGCTCGATGATCTGCACCACGTCGTGCGCGTTCCACGCGCTCTCGTCGGCCATCACGGGCGTGTCGATCGCGCGCGCCACCTCGGCGATGCGCTCGATGCCCATCACCGGCTGCTCCGCGTACTTGAGGCCGACCGCCTCCATCTCGCGCAGCGTGCGGATGGCCTCGCCGGGCGATCGCCAGCCTTCGTTGGCGTCCACGCAGAGCTCGACCGCGCTCCCGGCAGCGGCCCGCACCGCGCGCACCACCGCGATGTCGCGCGCGGGATCGACGCCGACCTTGATCTTGAGGGTGCGGATGCCTTCCTCGGCCACCTTGGCCGCCTCGCGCGCGGCGTCGTCCACCGACAGCAGGCCGATCGAGTGCGTGACGGGAACGCGTCGCCGCGATGCACCGCCGAGCAGCGCGTGCACCGGAACCCCCAGCCTGCGCGCGGTGAGGTCGTAGGCGGCGAACTCCACCGCCGCCTTGGCGTACGGATAGCCCTTGATCACCGCATCCATGCGCTGGTGCAGTTCGGCGAAGTTGCCGGCATCGGCCCCGGAGAGGGCTGGCGCCAGGTAGCGCTCGACCACCAGGCCGACGATGGCGGCGGACTCGCCGAAGTAGCGTCCGAACTCGCCCCCCCAGTCCTTGAGCGCCGGCGCCTCGCCCCAGCCCTCGCGACCGTCCTCGTCGACCATGCGCACCAGCACGTAGCGGCCGATCGGCTCGGTGAGCCCGGTCCACTTGTGTTCCCGGCGGGTGGGAAGCTGGACCAGCGTAGTGGAGATGCCGGCGATGCGGCTCATCGCACGCCCCCCCGGGAGCGGGACGACCGCCCCCTGGTGCCGCCCCGTTGCCACCCGTGATGCTTGCCCATTGCCACTCCGTGCGCATGCACCCCGGCGGACAAGCCGTCAAGCCCGGGGCGGGCGATCGACGGCACCGCCGCCGCGGCCCTGTCTCATCTTGTGATCACACAGGGTGACTGCGCGGGGCCGTGCTGTCAAGTCGGCCCCGCGCCGCACGGGGTCGCGCTACTCGGGCTTGATCCCGGCTCCGCGGATGAGCTTGCCGAAGACCTCCAGTTCCACGCGGATGGACTGGGCGTACTGCTCGGGGGTGTCGCCGACCACCTCGTAGCCCAGCGCCTCGAATCGCTGGCGGACGTCGGGCATCTTCGTGGTCTGCACCACGGCCGAATGCAGCCGGTTGATGATGTCCCTGGAGACGCCCGCCGGCGCGATCACGCCGAAGCGGCCGTCGAGCGGATGCATCTTGAAGCCGGCCTCGGCCATGGTCGGGAGACCGGGCATCGCGCCGGTGCGCTTCGCCCCGAATCCGGCCAGCACGCGCAGCCGCCCGTCCTTGACCATGTTGAGCACCGGGCCGAGGTCGGCGATCATGATGTCGATCTCGCCGGCCACGAGTGCGGCGAGCGACGGGCCGGTCCCCTTGTAGGGCACGTGCAGCAGCGGCATGCCGGTCGCCTGGGCGAGCAGTTCACCGCCGATATGGGAGGTGGCGCCGGGGCCGGACGAGCCGAACGTGAGGAACGCCTTCTTGCCCTTGCCCAGCCGCACCAGGTCGGCGACGGTCTTCGCGGGCACGCGGGGATTGATCGCCACCACGTAGGGCGTGTTCACCACGGTGGAGATCGGCGCGAAGTCCTTGACCGGATCGTAGCCCAGCTTCGGGTAGAGCCAGGGCGCGAAGACGTAGCTGCTCTGGCTGGCCAGCGTCAGGGTGTAGCCGTCCGGGGTGGATCGGGCGACCAGTTCGGTGGCGACCGTGCCGCCGGCGCCGCCACGGTTCTCGATGATCACCTGCTGGCCGAGAAGTTCGGTGAGCTTGGGCGCGATCGTGCGCCCGACGATGTCGGCCGGACCGCCGGGCGCGAAGCCCAGCATCATGCGGATCGGCCGCACCGGCCAGGTGCCCGAGGACTGGGCGTGCACCAGCGTGGGCAGGCACGCGGCTGCGAGGCCGATGACGGCCACCGCAAGGGTCGATCGGGACGATGCCTTGTCGGGGGGCGAGCGGTGCATCAGCGACTCCTTCTGGGATGGACTGCGGAAGTCGGCCGCGACCCGGGGCGGGCAGGCACGGCGCACGGGGCCGTGCGTCGCAGCCGACCGGACAGGCTAGCAAGAATCCTGCCTCCGCGAGGCGCGAGGCCGCGTGGAGGCGACCTGCCGCCCCTGGCGCGGATCCGGGGACCTGCGTGCTGCGCGCGCGGGCGGACATCCGCCACCTCACGATACTCCCACAACCGCGACGATGACCGGACGCGGTCGCCGCCGCGTACAGGCTCCCCTGGCCGATCGACGCCGCGACCCCGCCCGTGCCCTCCTCGCGCGGGGGCGGCAGCGTCAGCGCCGCCGACCGGACGCGCGCGTCAGCCGTGCGTGATCACACCGTGGCACCGCGGTTTGACGCTCGACAGAGGCTGGCATAGCCTTGCTGCGGATCGCGATCGAGCCCCGCGGGCTGCATCGCGCGGGCGCAACCGCCCGACTCGCACTGCACAGGAGCACCCATGCCCGACGGTTCAACCGACACCCGCAGCCTGGCCGCGCTGGTCCAGCCCGGGCGCGTGCATCGCCGCGTCTACACCGACCCGGAGATCTTCGAGCTCGAGATGGCGCGCCTCTTCGGCCGATCGTGGCTGTACGTCGGCCACGCCTCGCAGGTGCCCTCGCCGGGCGACTTCATCACCACCGAACTCGGGCGGCAGCCGGTGATCCTGATCCGTCATCAGGACGGAACGATACGGGTGCTGCTCAACCGCTGCACCCACCGCGGCGTGAAGCTGCTCGCCGAGCGCAGCGGCAACCGCCCGCGCCTGGTCTGCCTCTACCACGGCTGGACCTACGACACCGATGGCGCGCTCGCCCGGGTGCCCATCGACGAGGGCTGCGCCCCCGGCTTCCGGACCTGCGACTTCAACCTCGCCACCGCCGCGCGCACCGGCACCTACCGCGGCTTCGTGTTCGCCAGCCTGGCCCCCGAGGGCGGCGGCCTGCCGACCTTCGACGAGTGGATCGCCCCGATGAGGCGCAACATCGACGACATCGTCGACCGCGCGCCGGCCGGGGAAATCGCGCTCGATGTCGGCGTGCACCGCTACCGGTTCCGCGGCAACTGGAAGATGCAGGTCGAGAACGTGATCGACTCCTACCATGTGCCGTTCAGCCACGCGTCCACGGTCAACCGCAAGGGCGTGCAGTTCTCCCGGCGCGAGGGCGATGCCGAGGGCGCAAAGGTGGTCGACGGGCAGCGGACCGCCGCCAGCTGGAAGCGCCGGCGAGGCCACGACGTCGGCCATGGCCACGGATGGACCAGCAACACCGAACTCGACGAGGGCTCGCGCTCGAGCCCCGCATGGAACGAGTACCGGCAGGCGCTCGACGCGGCGGTCGGACGCGAGCGGGCCGAGCAGATCCTCACCCCGCGGATGCACAACTCCATGCTCTACCCGAATGCATCGTTCATGGGCCTGAACATGCACATCCGGGTGATCAGGCCCCTGGCCGTCGATCTCACCGAGGTCAACGTCTACCCGATCCGCCTGGTCGGGGCACCCGAGGCGATCAACGTGCGCAATACCCGCCTGCTCAACGTCACCCACGCCGCCGCCTCGTTCGTGCAGTCCGACGACATCGAGGCCTTCGCGCGGCAGCAGGCGGGGCTGGCCAGCCGCCAGGGCGACTGGGTCGACATCTCGCGCGGCCTGGATGCCGACGAACCGGGCGATGAGCCGGGCACGCGCTGCGCGCCCTCCACCGGCGAGTTGCTGGTGCGCGCGCAGTTCCGCGCGTGGCTCGACCTGATGCGGGAGGCCTGAGCGATGGACGTCCCGGCTGCCACCCGTGGCATCGGCCGCGAGGCCTGCGAACGGTTCGTGATCGACGAGGCCCGGCTGCTCGATGACCGGCGGCTCCGCGACTGGCTCGCGCTCTTCACCGACGACGGCGCCTACTGGGTGCCGGCGGAGCCGAACCAGCCCACGCCCCACGGCCGCGTGTCGCTCTTCTACGACGACCGCGAACTCATGGGCAACCGCATCGAACGCCTCGAGCACCCGCTGATACACGTGCAGACGCCGCCCTCGCGCACCGTCCACCTGGTGGGCAGCATCACGCTCGAGCCGATGCGCACCGAGCCCTGGCTGCCGGCGGCCGACCTGCTGGTGCAGTCCTCGGTGATGATGGCCGAGTGCAGGCTCGACGCCCAGCGCCTGTTCGCGGCGCGCCAGTGGCACTGGCTGCGGGTGGTCGACGGGCGGTTGCGCATCGTGTTGAAGCGCGTCGATCTCGTCGACTGCGACGCCGCCTTCGAAGCGATCGCGCTGCCGATCTAGCGGCGGTCGGACCGGCTGCGGATGCCGCCGCGCGATCGGCGGGCGAAGGGCACCGCGTGCCGCGACGGATTGGCCGAAGGCCGGGCGACGGCCTCCCCGGGGGGCCGCCGAACCCGCGGCGCGCCCCGGACCGGTGCGAAGCACGCACCCGCGCGCGCCGGGGCGCTACTCCGCCTTCGCTCCGCTCACCTTCACCGCGTCCGCGTAGACCCGGATCGACTCGGCCAGCACCTTGGCGAACTCGGCGGGCGTATTGCCCAGCGGATCGACCGTGATCGCCTCCAGCCGACGCGCGACTGCGGGATCGCGCACCGCAGCGGCCACTTCGGCCGCGATGCGGTTGACCACGGCGGGCGGGGTCTTCGCCGGCCCGAGCAGCCCGTTCCAGGTGAATGCGTCGAAGCCCGGATAGCCCTGTTCGGTCACCGTCGGCACCTCGGGCAGCTGGCTGGAGCGACGCAGGCTCGAGACCGCCAGCGCGCGCACCCGTCCGGTCTTCGCGTGCGGAACGATCTCGCCGATGTTGCCGAAGTAGGCCGCCACCTGGCCGCCCAGCAGTTCGGCCGTCGCCACCGCGCCCCCCTTGTACGGGATGTGGTTCATCTGGACGCCCGATCGGGCGAGGAACATCGCCATCACCAGGTGCGTGCCCGCGCCGTTGCCCGCCGAGCCATAGGGAATCTGGCCCGGGCGCTGGCGGGCGAGGGCCACCAGTTCCTTCAGGTTCTTCACCGGCATCGACGGGTGGACCGCCAGCGCGTACGGGTTGGTGCCGATGATCGACATCGGCGCGAAGTCGCGCGACGGATCGTAGGGCGTCCTGGCCATCGCCGGGAAGATGGCGAGCTGGGTCGGCGTGCCGATCAGCAGCGTGTAGCCGTCGGGCTGCGAGCGCGCCACGGCCTCGGTGGCGATGCTGCCGCTCGCGCCCGGCCGGTTGTCCACCAGCACCGGCTGCCCCATGCGCGTGGTGAGCCACTCGGCGGTGATGCGCGCGATGCCATCGGTGTTGCCGCCGGCGGCGAAGGGCACGAGGATGCGCAGCGGTCGCTGCGGCCACTCCTGCGCCTCCAGCCGGGGGGCAAGGCCGGCGGCGAGCGCCGCGACCAGCCCTGCGGCCAGCGCGGATCGGCCGGCAGCGGGCGGGCGGGACCTGCGGCCGTGCCGGCGACTGCCGACCGCTGCGGTCGGGCCTTCCACGGGACTGTTCATCGCGAGCGCTCCTTCGGGGGTCGAACTGCGTGGCGGGGATGCTGCGGATTCGCGGCCCACCCATGCACGGGCCGTGCCTGCGAGGGACGCCGGCGGGAGACCGGCATCGCCCGGCCGCTCGTCCTCGTCGAGGTAGGCCGCCCGCGCGGCCGCGCACGCGGCCCGCACGTGCGCGACGGCCGCTGCCCGCGCAGCCTCGGGGTCGCGCGCCTCGATCGCCCGCAGCAGGCGCCGCAGTTCGAGCGCGCTGACCCGCGCGCGGCCAGCGCCGCGCATCGAGCGCGCGCGCAGCCAGTTGATGCGTGCGACCAGTCCGGCCAGCAACTCCGGCACGATGCGGTCGCCCGAGCCCTCGAGCATCGCGTCGTAGAAGCCGGCGGTCGCGGCGAGCCGGCCACGGGCATCGCCGTCGGCCACCGCGCGCTCGAACGCGCGCAACGCGCGGCGCATGCGCGCGAGCCCCGCCGCTTCGATCCGGGCGGCGGCATGGGCGGCCGCCTCGCCCTCGAGCATCGCGCGTACCCCGTAGATTTCCTCGGCCTGCTCCCACGTGATCTCGGCCACCGCCGGACCGCGATGGGGCACGAGCGTGATGAGCCGTTCCGCGGCGAGGATGCGCAGGGCCTCGCGCAGCGACGCCCGGCTCACGCCCAGCCACGCGCACAGTTCGGCTTCGATCAGCCGCTCCCCGGGCGGGCGGCGCCCTTCGAGGATGGCCGTGCGAAGCGCTTCGACCGCGCGGCCGGTGACCGTCGCGGAATCGGCGCGCGCGCGCGCGGCACGGTACTCAGCCACCGGCGACCTGGCGCGCGCCATGGCGCACGAAGAACAGGGAGCGCGACGCCACCCCGGGGGGCGCGACCGGGGCCGCGAGACCACCGGCCTCGGTCGATCCGTCCTCGAGGTAGAACAGCATCAGGTCCGTCCAGTCGCCCGGATCGCCGTCGCTGATCGCGAGGCGCCGGGTCAGCCGCAGCCGGCCGCCCGCGGGCCGCGCATCCGACGCCCAGCGCTCGAACGCGTCGCGATCGCCGGGTCCGACGCGCAGGAAGGTCGCGAGCAGTCCGCGGGCGTCCATCCCCGCTGCGTCCACCGCAGACCCTGCGGCCGGTTCGGAGGCGATGTAGCGGGTGAAGCCCCCCACCCCGGCCAGCATGCGCCGCGTGAGGTCGCTCGGCTCGCCCTTCACCTTCGCGTATTCGGGCGTGCGCAGGTCGCCGGGAGCGCCCATCTCGTAGATCGCGAGGTAGTTGCGGCTCGCCGGCGCGAGATAGCGCTGCGCGCTGAGAAAGCCCGGGCAGGCCATGCGCAGCGGGATGTGCTCGCGGTCGTACCAGTCGTTGAACTCGCCCTCCCAGGACGACTGCGGCGTCATCTCGGAGAAGAGGATCGTCGATCCGCGCACGGCCCTGTCCATCGCCACCCCCATCGACGCGCGGTCACCCTGCAACGGGGCTGCGCGCCTTGACATGAATTGTCTGACAATCCTATTTTTCGTGGTCAAACCCTGTCAAGGCGTATCGCCCGCCTTCAAACCCCGACACCGCGCGTCCGCGCGCAGCGAGGTCCCGATGCAGCTCGAAGTCCGTCGCACCTTCACCCTGGTCGACACCCGCCACGGCCTGTCCGGAAAGCCCGCCGATCCGCCGCTGCGCAAGGTGGCCGCCGTGGCCATCGTCGCCAACCCCTGCGCCGGGCGCTACGTGGAGGACCTCTCCCCGATGATCGCCGCCAGCGTGGCGCTGGGCGAGCAGCTCGCCCAGGCGGCCGTGGCTGCCATGGCGCCCTACCCGGCGCAGAGCTACGGCAAGGCGGGCATCGTCGGCCTGGCCGGCGAGCAGGAACATGCCAACGCACTGCTCACCACCGCCTTCGCCGAGCCGCTGCGCCGCGCGCTGGGCGGGGGCAAGGCGTGGATCTCCTCCTACACCAAGATCGGCGCGCCCGGCACGCCGATCGACGTGCCGCTCGCCTCCAAGGACGCATTGTTCGTGCGTTCGCACTACGACGGCATGACCGTCTGCCTGCCCGACGCGCCGATGCCCGACGAGATCGCCGTGATCTTCTGCGTGGCCAACCGCGGCCGCATCAACGCGCGGGTGGGCGGGCTCGCGCTCGCCGACGCGCGCGGCGAGGACGGCCTCGTCTGACCGGTCACCCCCTCGCCCCCACTGCACTCGCCCGGTCGCGCCTGCGGTTGCCCAGGCACCCCGCCCCCCCGGGCCTCCACCACGCGGAGCCATCCATGAAGACAGCCATCGTGAACCTCGGTCGCATCATCACCGGCGACTGGCGCGAGCCGCACGCGAGCGGCGACACCCTGCTGATGTCCGACGGGCTGATCACCCGGGTCGGGCAGGCCAGCGCCGCCGAGGTCGAGGCCTGCGACGTGGTGATCGACGCGGCCGGTGCGATCGCCATCCCCGGGCTGATCGACTCGCAGATCCACAACACCTTCGGCGACTACACCCCGCGCCAGCGCACGGTGGGCTTCCTCGAGAGCTACGTCCACGGCGGCACGACCACCTCGATCAGCGCCTCCGAGGTACATGTCCCCGGACGGCCGAAGGATCCCGAGGGCGTGAAGGCGCTCGCGGTGGCCGCGATGAAGTGCTTCGAGCATTTCCGGCCCGGCGGCATGCGGGTCTACGCCGGCTCGATCATCCTCGAGCCCGGCCTGGTCGAGGCGGACCTCGCCGAGGTGGCGGCCAAGGGCCTGTGGCTCGCCAAGGCCGGCTTCGGCGCGGTGAAGACCCCGTACGACTACGTGCCGATGATCGCCTGGGCGAAGAAGCACGGCATGATCACCACCGTGCACACCGGTGGCTCGTCGATTCCCGGCTCCTCGGGCATCTGGGCCGACCACCTGATCGCGATGCAGCCGCATGTGTCCTTCCACGTGAACGGCGGCCCGGTGGCCATGCCCGACGAGGACTTCCCCCGCATGGTGCACGAGAGCCAGATCGCACTGCAGGTGTGCACCGCCGGCAACCTGCGCACCACCCTGATGCTGGGCGACATGGTGCGCAAGGCCGACCAGTTCGACCGCTTCCTGATCGCCACCGACACCCCCACCGGGTCGGGCATCATGCCCCTGGGCATGATGTACACCATCACCCACCTGGCGAGCCTCACCGACATGCCGGTGGAATCCGCGATCGCGGCGGCCACCGGCAACAACGCGCGGGTGTACCGGCTCAACAGCGGGTTCCTGCGCGAAGGCCGCGACGCCGACGTGGTGCTGCTCGACGCCTGCGTGGGTGGCTCGAAGAACGACGCGCTCTGCGCACTCGCCAACGGCGACATCGCGGCGGTGGCCGCGGTCGTCACCGACGGCGTGCCGCGCTTCGTGGGCCGCAGCCGCAACACGCCCGCCCCGATGAAGCCGGTGCGCGTGGCCTCCAGCCGCATCGTCCAGACCTGGTCGGGCGAGGGTCACTGATGGACGCTCGGCACGTCATCGTCGCCGGCGCCGGCCCCACCGGCGTGGTGGCCGCGCTCGCCTGCGCCCAGCGCGGATTCCGCGTGACGCTGGTCGAGTCGGCCAGCGAAATCGACGACAACCCCCGCGCGGCCACCACCCATCCCTCGACGCTGGAGTTCATCGCGCGACTGGGCTTCGTCGACGAGTTCATCTCGCGCGGCCTGCTCTGCCGCTACTTCCAGTTCTGGGACCGCGACAGCGGCACGCGCGTCGCGCAGTTCGACCACGAGCTGCTGCGCGACGAGACCCCTTATCCCTATGCGGTGCAAACCGAGCAGCACAAGCTGGTGCAGATGGTGCTGCCGCGGCTCGCCGACATGCCCGGCTGCAGCTGGAGCTTCGGCACCGAATTGCTCGACGCCACCCAGGACGACCGCGGCGTGCGCGTAACGGTGCGCCGCGACGGGCAGACCTACCCGATCGAGGGCGACTACCTGATCGGTGCCGACGGCGGGCGCAGCACGGTGCGCAAGCTGCTCGGCGTGGCCTTCGAGGGCTACACCTTCCCCGAGCGCTTCACCGTGATCACCTCGGTGCACGATTTCGAGCGGTCGCTCGGCTGCTGTTACCGCAACTACATGGCCGGCACCCAGGAGTGGGCGATGCTCTTCAGGGTGGCAGGCGACGACATGCAGGGGCGCTGGCGCGCCGTGATGCCCACCCGGGAGAGCGAGTCCGACGAGCAGGCGCTCGCCGACGAGTCCGTGCTCGCGCGCCTGCGCGGCATCGACGCCTCCTGCAGCCTCGACGATGTCGTGCATCGCAAGACCTACAACGTGCACCAGCGCGTCGCAGAGCGTTTTCGCGTCGGGCGCATCTACCTCGCCGGCGATGCCTCGCACCTGAACAATCCGATCGGCGGCCTGGGCCTGAACTGCGGCATCCACGATGCGATGGAGCTGGTCGACACGCTCGAGGCCGCCCGCGCGGGCGCCGACGAGCAGCGCCTGGACCGCTACCACCGCCGCCGCCGCACGCTCAACATGGAGTTCATCCAGGAGCAGACCATCAACAACAAGAAGCGCCTGGAGGAGAAGGATCCGGCCGCGCGCGCCCGCCGGCTCGACGAGTTGCGCGCCACCGAGGCCGATCCTGCCCGGCACAAGGCCTTCCTGATGAGGAGTTCCCTGATCGCGAGCGTGCGCCGCGCGGCCACCATCGACTGAACGGCGACGGCGCGGGACGCGCGGCCGACCGGGCAATCCCCCTGCTGGCACGCCCCTTGCCAGCGCTCCAGGCACTCCCCTGCGCGAGGTTCCCGATGCCGACGACATTGCCATCCCTGCGGCTGCGCCCATCACCCGACCCGACGCCGGCGTCCGCGCCGCGGCCGTCCGGTTCCCGCACCGCGCCGGCCGGTGCCCTGGCGGGGCGCCTGCTCGCGACCGGCGCGGCGCTCGCGCTGCTCGTCCCCGCGGCCGCCACGCACGCGCAGCCGCAGGCCTGGCCCTCCGGCCCGATCCGGCTGATGGTGCCCTTCGCGCCGGGCAGCAACAACGACACGGTCGGCCGCCTGCTGGGGAACTCGCTGCAGTCCTCGCTCGGCGTACCGGTGGTGGTCGAGAATCGCCCGGGCGCCGGTGGCAACCTCGGCGCGGAGATCGCGGCGCGAGCCAATCCGGACGGCCAGATGCTGCTGCTGGGCAACAGTTCGCACGCGATCAGCGTGACGCTCTACGACAAGCTCGGCTACGACCTCCTGCGCGACTTCGCGCCGGTGGTCCTCCTGGGCTCGGCCCCCTACTTCCTCACCGTGCATCCCTCGCTCCCGGCGAAGACGCTGAAGGAGGTGATCGCGCTGGCGCGCGCCCGGCCCGAGCAGCTGACCATCGGCTCGGCAGGTGCCGGAACCTACCTCTGGGTGGAACTCTTCCAGAGCGCGGCCAGGATCAAGGCCACGCACGTCGTCTACAAGGGTACGCCCCAGGTCGCCGCGGCCGTGCTGAGCGGCGAGGTATCCATGGGCGTGGTGACCACGCTCAACGCGATCGCCCAGGTGAAGACCGGCAAGCTGCGCGGGATCGCCATGACGAGCGAGCGGCGCTCCCCGCTGCTCGCCGAGGTGCCGACGGTGATCGAGTCGGGCTGGCCGGTGCTGGAGGCGGCCACCTGGTACGGGTTGCTTGCACCGGCGGCAGTCCCGCGCGAGGTCATCGCGCGCCTGAACGCCGAATCCCTGCGTGCGCTGCGCCAGCCCGAACTGCGCGAGCGGCTCGACAACATGGACATCCGGGCGGCGGGCTCGACGCCCGAGCAGTTCGCGACCTTCCTCCGGGCGGAGGTGCAGCGCTGGGGCAAGGTGGTCAAGGACAGCGGCGCCCGGCCCCAGTAGGGCGTGGTCGCGGCCCACCACCGGACAATCCTGCGCTATCGTCACCCGGGACGGATAAGATGTCCGTGGGCGGCCCGGCGTGTCGACCGGGCCCGTGCGGCAGCGAGGGATGAAGGGTGAGCGAGATCGACCTGGAGACCTTCCGGTCCTGGACCGGAAGGCGCCGCGAAGAACACGATCACATCGGGGCGTGGCCGGTGCGTGCGATGCGCGCCACCCTCGACGAGCCCGGCGGCGAGCCGGCCGCAGGCGAGCCGCTGCCACCGGCGTGGCACTGGCTGTATTTCCTCGAGGCCACTGCGGCCTCGGCCATCGCCCATGACGGCCACGCCCGGCGCGGCGACTTCCTGCCGCCGGTCCCGCTGCCGCGTCGCATGTGGGCCGGGGGCCGCATCGAGTGGCGGGCTTCGCTGCGCGTCGGCGACGCGGCCACGCGCACCTCGGAGATCGTGGCCGTCGAGCCCAAGCGCGGGCGCACCGGAACGCTGGTCTTCGTCACCGTCCGCCACACGCTGTCGACCGCTCGCGGCGCCTGCATCGTCGAGGAGCACGACATCGTCTACCGCGAGGCACCCGCGCCGGGTGCGCCCGCGGTCGCGGTCGCGGTCGGCGCGGACGCCCCGCAGGCCGCCGCCTGGCACCGGCACTGGCTGCCCGACGCGGTGATGCTCTTCCGCTATTCCGCGCTCACCTTCAACGGGCACCGCATCCACTACGACCAGCCCTACGTCACCGGCGAGGAAGGCTATCCCGGGCTGGTGGTCCACGGCCCGCTGCAGGCCACCCTGCTGCTGCATCTCGCCGCCGGCGCGCTGCCCGGACGCCGGCTCGCCCGCTTCGAGTACCGGGCACTGTCCCCCGCCTTCGCCGGCGAACCGCTCGAGGTCCACGGCCAGCCCGAGGGCGATCCGGCGGGCGCCGTCGGCGAAGCCCGGTTGTGGGCAACCACCACCCACGGCAGGCGCACCATGGCCGGCACCGTCGCATGGGCCGCCGCGGACTGAGTCGACCCGCGTGCAGGCGCGCGCCGGGCCGAGGACCGAACGCCGGCCCTGCAGTTCCGCCCGCAAGGGCCGTTAATCGTCCACTGCCCGAATCCCTCCGATGAGCGCCACCACCCTGCCCCCCACCGCGGAACCGGTCCTCTCCGCCATCGCCGCCACCGCGCCCGGCAGCCGGGTTTCGCTGGAGGCCGTGGTGGCCGACCTGTCCGCGGACGGAATCATCGATGCCCCGCAGGCCGAGTCCCTGCTGAGGGGGGGGCGGTTCAGCCGCTCCGACCTGCATCCGCTGGTGATCGTCGCCGAACAGAAGTGGAAGGACCCCCGGCCCGGGCGCAAGCTGCTCTCGCTCGATTCGCTCACCGAATGGTTCGCCGGCAAGGCCGGGCTGCCCTACCTGAAGATCGATCCGTTCAAGGTCGACTTCGCGGCGGTCACCCAGGTGATGTCCAACGCCTATGCCACGCGCTTTCGCATCCTTCCGGTCGCGGTCAGCGCGCGCGAGGTGACGCTCGCGACCTGCGAACCGTTCATGACCGAATGGGAGCCGGAACTCCGCCACGTGCTCAAGCGCGAGTTGCGCCGCGTGATCGCGAGCCCGGCCGACATCAGCACGCACCTGGTCGAGTTCTACACGATCGCCCGCTCGGTCAAGGGCGCCTCGGCCGCACAGAGCGGCGCGATGTCCGCGCTGGCGAACCTCGAGCAGCTGGTGCAGCTCGGCAAGAAGGGTTCGCTCGACGCGAACGACGCGCATGTCGTCTCGCTCACCGACTGGCTGATGCACTACGCCTTCGAGCAGCGCGCGAGCGACATCCACCTCGAGCCGCGACGCGACGTGGGCAACATCCGGTTCCGCATCGACGGCGTGATGCACCCGGTCTACCAGGTGCCCACCCCCGTGATGGCCGCCATGGTGAGCCGCATCAAGGTGCTGGGCCGCATGGACGTGGTCGAGAAGCGTCGTCCCCAGGACGGGCGCATCAAGACGCTGACGCCCGAGAACCAGGAGGTCGAACTGCGCCTGTCGACCATGCCCACGGCCTTCGGCGAGAAGCTGGTGATGCGCATCTTCGACCCCGAGGTGCTCCTGCGCGATTACAAGGACCTCGGCTTCTCCGAGGACGACCTCGCGCGCTGGAACTCGATGGTCACCTCGCCCAACGGCATCGTGCTCGTCACCGGCCCCACCGGATCGGGCAAGACCACCACGCTCTACTCCACGCTCAAGCACCTCGCGAGCGAGGAGGTGAACGTCTGCACGGTCGAGGACCCGATCGAGATGATCGAGCCGGCGTTCAACCAGATGCAGGTGCAGCACAACATCGGGCTCGACTTCGCCTCGGGCATCCGCACCCTGCTTCGCCAGGACCCCGACATCATCATGGTCGGCGAGATCCGCGATCTCGAGACCGCCGAGATGGCGATCCAGGCCTCGCTCACCGGCCACCTGGTGCTCTCCACCCTGCACACCAACGATGCGCCCTCGGCCATCACGCGCCTGCTCGACATCGGCATGCCGCCCTACCTGCTGCACGCGACCGTGCTGGGCGTGATGGCGCAGCGGCTGGTCCGCACGCTCTGCCCGCACTGCCGCGAGCCCGCACCGCTCGACGACGAGGCCTGGAACCTGCTGGTCTCGCCGTGGAAGGCCAGGAAGCCGGACCGCGTGTGGCGCTCCCGAGGCTGCCTCGAGTGCCGGATGACCGGCTACCGCGGCCGCACCGGGCTCTACGAACTGATGCTGCTCACGCCGAGCCTGCGCCGCGTCATCCAGGCCGGCAGCGACCTCCAGGAACTGGGCGAGCAGGCCGCGCGCGACGGCATGCGGCCACTGCGCATCAGCGGCGCGATGAAGGTGGCCGCCGGACTCACGACGGTGGAAGAGGTGCTGAAGGTGGCCCCGCCGCTGGCGAGTCGTCGCGAGCGCGGCGGCTGAACGACGATGGGCGCGCCGTCCTCCGGCACGCCGGGCGCCGTGGACTCCACCGTCCCCGGCCCCGGCCCGCTGCTCGACGCCCTGCTCGCCGCGAGCCCGCAGGGCGTGCTGGTCGAGTCGCCGGACGGTCGTCGCCTGCGCTCGAACGCCGGCTTCACCCGCCTGACCGGCTGGAGCGAGCGCGACCTCGCCGAGCAGCGGCGCGCCGCCCAACCGCATCCCGACGACCTGCCGGCCGTCGGCGCGGCGCGCACCCGCGTGGTGGCGGGCGAGGTCGAACGGCTCGCGCTGAGCCTGCGGCTGCGCCACCGCGATGGCCACTGGCTTCACACCGACGCCCGGCTCTGCGCCGTGCGCGGTGCGGCGGGCCGTCTCGAGGCGCTGATGTGGCTGCTCGAAGAGCAGGCCGCGCCCCAGGCTGCGCCGGCGCCCGCCGCCGGCGCCCGCGAGGCCGAGGATGCGCTGCTCTACCGCGCCACCTTCGAGGAGGCGGGCGTGGGCATCACCCACATGGCCC
>CAIKXV010000148.1 GCA_903831455.1 uncultured Pseudomonadota bacterium
CCGATCACGCCGCCCGCCCCGGCCCGGTTGTCGATGATCACCTGCTGGCCGAGGACCTCGCCGAGCTTCTGCGCGATGATCCGGCCCAGCGTGTCGATCGCGCTGCCCGGCGCATTGGGCATCAGCAACCGGACCGGCTTCACGGGCCAGTTCTCGGCGCCCTGCGCCCCGGCGATCCGCGGCAGGCCGGCGGCCACCGGAGCGGCCCCCGCGGCCAGCATCAGCGCCCGGCGGCGAGCGGAGTCGGGTGTGTCGTGACGGTGCATCGTGTGTTCCTCCAGTGTAGGGGCGGGCATGCCCGGCGCGGTGCGTGTGCACCGGCCAGCCCGGTCAGTCGTCGACGCGACCCCACGATCCTGCCGCCTTCTCTGGCTGAATGTCAGGAACACGGGCCTGTCCTGCTGCACAACCGCCAGCGGGCGCCATCGGCCCGCCGTGCGTCTTCGCGATGCGTGACCCGGCACGCACGCGACACGGGTATGACCCTGCCCGTGCGCAGGGGTTCCCCGCTAACGGCAGGGGCTCAGAGCCGCTCGCCGACCCAGGCCTCGACCGAGGCGAGCGCCGCCGGCAGCGCGGCAGGATCGCTACCGCCCGCCTGCGCCATGTCGGGACGCCCGCCGCCCTTGCCACCGACCTGCCGCGCGACATGGTTGACCAGATCGCCGGCCTTGACCTTCGCGGTGAGATCGGCGGTGACGCCCGCGATCAGCGACACCCGGTCGCCGGCCACGCCGCCCAGCACGATCGCCGCGCTGCCCAGCTTGTCCTTGAGGCGATCCATCGTCTCGCGCATGGCCTTGGCGTCGGCCGTCTCGAGCGCCGCAGCCAGGACCTTGATGCCCTTGACCTCGACCGCGCGCGCGAGCAGGTCCTCGCCCTGGCTCGAGGCCAGCTTCGAGGTGAGTCGCGCGACCTCCTTCTCGAGCGTGCGCACCTGCTCGAGCACCTGCGCGATACGGCCCTGGAGCTCGGTCGGGGCCGCCTTGAGCGCCGCGGCCGCCTCCCCCAGTGCACCCTCGACCTGCTGCACGTGCACCAGCGCACCTTCGCCGGTGACCGCCTCCACGCGCCGGATGCCCGCGGCCACGCCCCCCTCGGAGACGATCTTGAAGAACCCGATGTCGCCGGTGCGCGACACGTGGGTACCGCCGCACAGTTCGGTGGAGAACGCGCGGTCGCGACTGCCGCCCATGGTCAGCACCCGCACCTCGTCGCCGTACTTCTCGCCGAAGAGCGCCATCGCGCCCGCACGGATCGCGTCGTCGTACTTCATCACGCGCGCGGCGACCCCGCCGTTGCCGCGGATCTGGGCATTGACCTGCGCCTCGACGTCGGCGATCTGCGCGGCGGTGAGCGGACGGTCGTGGGAGAAGTCGAAGCGCGTCCGATCGGGGTCGACCAGCGAGCCTTTCTGCTGCACGTGGGTGCCCAGCACCTCGCGCAGCGCCGCGTGCATGAGGTGGGTGGCCGAATGGTTGCACGCCGCGCGCGATCGCGCTCGAAGGTCGACCCGCGCCGCGAGGCGATCGCCCACCGCGAGCGCACCGGCCGTCGCCTCGCCGTGGTGGCCGAACACGTCGGGCTGGATGCGGGTGGTGTCGTCGACCCGGAAGGATCCGGCGGCACCGACGAGTTCGCCCACGTCGCCCACCTGGCCACCGGACTCCGCGTAGAAGGGCGTGGTGTCGAGGACCACGATGGCCCGCTCGCCGGGACCCACGCGCGGCACCGGCGAGCCGCCCACGTACAGCGCGACCACCGTCGCCTCCGCCTCGAGCGAGTCGTAGCCGACGAAGCGGGTCTTGTCCCCGTCGTACTCCACCGACGCGCTGCTGCGGAAGCGTCCGGCCGCGCGGGCCTGTTCGCGCTGGCGGGCCATCGCCTGCTCGAAGCCGGCGATGTCCACCGTCTTGCCCCGCTCGCGGGCGATGTCGGCGGTGAGATCCACCGGGAATCCGAACGTGTCGTAGAGGGTGAACACGGTCTCGCCGTCGAGCACGTTGTCCTCGCGGTGCAACGCGCCCTCGAGGATGCGCATGCCGTTCTCCAGCGTCTCGCCGAAGCGTTCCTCCTCGGAACGGAGCACCTGCTCGACGCGCTGCGCATCCTGCACGAGCTCCGGATAGGCGTCTCCCATCTGCGTGACCAGCGGCGCGACCAGCCGGTGGAAGAACGGTTTCTGCTGGCCGAGCTTGTAGCCGTGGCGCAGCGCGCGGCGGATGATCCGGCGCAGCACGTAACCGCGCCCCTCGGAGCCGGGGATCACGCCATCGACGATCAGGAACGAGCAGGCGCGGATATGGTCGGCGATGACCTTCAGCGAGTTGTGCGCCAGGTCCGCGCATCCGGTCTCGCGTCCGGCCGCCTCGATCAGCGCGCGGAAGAGATCGATCTCGTAGTTGCTGTGCACGTGCTGCAGCACCGCCGCGATGCGCTCCAGTCCCATGCCGGTGTCCACCGACGGCTTGGGCAGCGGGTGCAGCACGCCGGCCTCGTCGCGGTTGAACTGCATGAACACGAGGTTCCAGATCTCGATGTAGCGGTCGCCATCGGCCTCGGGCGACCCCGGGGGACCACCTTCGACCTCGGGGCCGTGGTCGTAGAAGATCTCGCTGCACGGACCGCAGGGGCCGGTGTCGGCCATCTGCCAGAAGTTGTCCGACGCGTAGGGCGCACCCTTGTTGTCGCCGATGCGGACGATCCGGTCGGTCGGCACGCCGATCTCCTTCGCCCACACGTCGAAGGCCTCGTCGTCGGTGTGGTAGACGGTGACCCAGAGCCGCTCGCGGGGGAGCCCGTAGACGCCGGTGAGCAGTTCCCACGCGTAGTGGATCGCCTCGCGCTTGAAGTAGTCGCCGAAGCTGAAGTTGCCCAGCATCTCGAAGAAGGTGTGATGGCGGGCGGTGTAGCCGACGTTCTCGAGGTCGTTGTGCTTGCCGCCGGCCCGCACCGAACGCTGCGAGGTGGTCGCGCGGGTGTAGGCGCGCTTGTCCGTGCCCAGGAACACGTCCTTGAACTGGACCATGCCGCTGTTGGTGAACAGCAGCGTCGGGTCGTTGCCCGGCACCAGGCTGGAGGAGCGCACCACCGTGTGCCCCTTCTGCTCGAAGTACTGGAGGAACTTCGCGCGGATCTCGTTCGCCTTCATGGTGTCTGCGCGACAGCCCGGTGGCCCCGTCGCGTCCCCGTCACGTGGAGTCAATCGTCCATTATAGAGGCCAAGCCACGGTCTGCCGCCCGGAAATCCGCCCTGCGCGAGGCGAGGCCCGCTGCGCTCGCATCCGCGCACGGTACGCCCCACCCCGGCGCGACCGCCCGGGGCGATCGGGATTTCGGCGGGGCCTGGTCCCGCCTCAGGCCGGCTCGTCGTCGGGCGCGGGGTCGAGCCGCGCGGCGTCCCCGGCCTCTCGCAGCACCCGCTCGATCGTGGCCGGGGCGAATCCGCGGTAGCGCAGGAACCGGATCTGGCGGGCGCGGTCGGCGGCATCGAGGGCGGGCCGCCCGAAGCGCCGTCCCCACAGGCTGCGCGCGGCGTCCAGTTCACCGTCGAGCAGCGGGCGACGGGCCGCCTCGATCAGCGCGGGTTCGACCCCGCGCCGGCGAAGGTCGTGCAGCACGCGGGCTGCGCCGCGGCGCGCAGGCGCGTCGAGCACGGCCTGGACGAGCCGTGCCTCGGACAGCCATCCGCGCTGCTCGAAGTCGTCGAGCAGCGCCTCGAGGTCATCCTCGGGCTGGAGGAATCGCCGCAGCTTGGTCGCCAGTTCGGCGCGCGAATGCTCCCGGCGCGCCAGATAACCCAGCGCACGTCCACGCAACGACAACGGTGCCCGCGGCATGTCAGGCACCTCTGCGGTCGCGGACGCCCCGCTGGCGGGAACACTCGCGCAAGACCTGCGCCGGGTGGCGGCGGTATCGACGAGCATCCCCATGCAGGGCCGATGCGGCGGCGACGCGGCAGGCGGGCGGCCGTGCGGCCGCCCGCCCGGGATCATTCGTCTTCGTCTTCACCCGCCTCGGCCGGCACGCGCGGGGGACCGCCCGCAGAGCCGACGGCTTCCCGGATGCGCCGCTCGATCTCGTTGGCCATCTCCGCGTGCTCGCGCAGGTATTCGCGGACGTTGTCCTTGCCCTGCCCGATGCGCTCGCCGTTGTAGCTGTACCACGCGCCGGACTTCTCGACGATGTGGTGCAGCACGCCGAGTTCGATGATCTCGCCCTGGCGGGAGATGCCTTCGCCATAAAGGATGTCGAACTGGGCCTGGCGGAACGGCGGCGCCATCTTGTTCTTGACGACCTTGACGCGCGTCTCGGCACCGATGACCTCCTCACCCTTCTTGATCGAGCCGATGCGACGGATGTCGAGGCGAACAGACGAGTAGAACTTGAGCGCGTTGCCCCCGGTGGTGGTCTCGGGGTTGCCGAACATCACGCCGATCTTCATGCGGATCTGGTTGATGAAGATCACCAGGGTGTTGGATCGCTTGATGTTGGCGGTGAGCTTGCGCAGCGCCTGGGACATCAGGCGTGCCTGAAGGCCGGGGAGCTGGTCGCCCATCTCGCCCTCGATCTCGGCCTTGGGCGTGAGCGCCGCCACCGAGTCGATGACGACGATGTCCACCGAGCCGGAGCGGACCAGCATGTCGGCGATCTCGAGGGCCTGCTCGCCGCTGTCGGGCTGGGAGATGAGCAGGTCCTGCACCTGCACGCCGAGCTTGGCGGCGTACTGCGGATCGAGCGCGTGCTCGGCGTCGATGAAGGCCGCGGTGCCGCCGAGCTTCTGCATCTCGGCGATGGCCTGCAGCGTGAGCGTGGTCTTGCCCGAGGACTCGGGGCCGTAGATCTCGACGATGCGCCCGCGAGGCAACCCGCCGATGCCCAGCGCGAGGTCGAGGCCGAGCGAGCCGGTGGAGACCACGTCGACGTCGCGCGCGACTTCGGCGGCGCCGAGTTTCATGATCGAACCCTTGCCGAACTGCTTCTCGATCTGGGAGAGAGCGGCGACGAGCGCCTTCTGCTTGTTGCTGTCCATCGTGTGGGGGGCTCCTGAGTCAGGCGGCATTATCGCATCCTCGGTCTGCAGTCCTGCGGTGGGAAAAGACGCCAGGGCAGTCAAACATCCCGGCGAAGCGTCGGCGGAAGACCGCCGACGCGCGCTACACGGCCCCCAGGTCGCGCACCACGCCCAGGGCGATGCCCTCGATCACGAGCGGGGTCCGCGCGAGGTCGACGACGATCGGGGCGAAGTCGGGGTTCTCGGCGACCAGGTAGGCACGCCCGGCCTTGCGGCGCAGGCGCTTGACGGTGACTTCGTCCTCGACCCGGGCGACGACGATCTGGCCGTCGCGGGCCTCGGAGGTGCGGTGCACGACCAGCCAGTCGCCATCGAGGATGCCGGCGTCGCGCATGCTGAGCCCCCGCACCTTGAGCAGGTAGTCGGCTCGCAGGCGGAACAACCCCGGGGACACCGGGTAGTGCCCGAGCACGTTCTGCTCGGCCAGCAGGGGTGCGCCGGCGGCGACCTGCCCGATCAGCGGCAGGCCGGCGGGCTGGGTGAGGCGCAACCCGCGGGCGACGCCTGTCATCTCGATGGCGCCCTTGCGGGCGAGCGCGCGCAGGTGCTCCTCGGCCGAGGCCGGCGAGCGGAAGCCGAAGGCGCGGGCGAGTTCCGCCCGCGTGGGGGGCATGCCCTGCTCCTCGGCGAAGCGCCGGATGAAGTCGAGGATTTCCTGCTGTCGGGGGGTCAATCCGTCCATACCGAACATTTATACGGTATCCGGACGGTTGGCGCAAGCCCCCGGCAGGTGACCCCTCCCGGGTCAGGCGAGCAGGTGGTCGAGCAGGCGATTGAGCGAGTGGATCACCGACTGGCGGCGCACCGCGTCGCGGTCGCCGTCGAAGCACCGGGTTTCCGTGAAATTGCGCCCGTCGAGGAACGACCAGCCGAAGCACACCGTGCCGACCGGCTTGGCCGCCGAGCCGCCGCCGGGACCGGCCAGCCCGGTGATCGACAGCGAGACCTGCCCGCGGCTGCGCTCGAGCGCGCCGATCGCCATCTCGCGGGCGGTCGGTTCGCTGACCGCGCCATGGGCCTCGAGGGTCGCCTGGCTCACGCCCAGCATCTCGACCTTGGAGACGTAGGTGTAGGTGACGAAGCCCCGCTCGTACCACTCGGAACTGCCGGGCACCATGGTCATCACCTGGCCCACCCACCCGCCGGTGCAGGACTCGGCGGTGACCAGCATCAGGCCGCGCGCGGACAGCGCGTATCCGACGTTGCGCGACAGCAGCAGCAGGCCGGGATCCTCGGTACTCAATCGACTCCCCTTGCAAGGCCGGGGGCGCGTGCCGCGTTCGTGCGGCGTCTCACGCCCACTCTCCAGCCACGATAGCGGTTAGCCGCATCACGAGCAACGTCGCGGCCGCTGCCGCGAGGTCGTCGAGCATCACGCCGATCGCCCCCGGCACCGTGCGGTCGAGCCAGCCGATCGGCCAGGGCTTGGCGATGTCGAACACGCGAAACAGCACGAAGGCAGACAGCCAGGCGAGCGCGGTCGGCGGGATCGCCCAGAGGACGACCAGGAAGGCCACGATCTCGTCGATCACGATGCCGCCGGGGTCGTGCACGCCCAGCCGACGGCCAACGACCGCGCAGGCCCAGGTACCCAGCGCGAGCAGCAGCGCGATCGCGCCGGCGTGGGCGGCGGCAGGCAGGGATGCGAGCCCCAGATGCACCGGGAAGGCCACGAGCGTCCCGAAGGTGCCGGGCGCCCGTCGCGCGAGGCCGCTGCCGCCCCCCCAGGCGACGAAGAACGCCGGGTCGGTGAACACGCGTCGCGCGTCCACCTTTCCCCCGACCGGACGGAGCGCCTCAGCCATCGGAAAAGTGCTCGTAGCCGGCGCGCGGCGGGCGCACGACCGCGCCGTGCCCGTCGAGCAGTACGAGTTCGCGGCCGGCGACGATCTCGCCCACGGCACTCACCCGGACGCCGGCGGCGGCCCCGGCCGCGAGCACCCGGTCATGGCGGCTGGCAGGTGCGGTGAAGCACAGTTCGTAGTCGTCGCCACCGCCGAGCACCGCGGCCCGCACGGCGGGATCGTCCCGGCAACCGGCCAGCGCGTCGGATCGGGGCAGGTCGTCCACGCGTACCCGCGCGCCCACGCCCGAGCGTTCGAGCACGTGGCCGAGGTCGGCGCAGAGGCCGTCGGACACGTCGATGGCCGCGCTGGCGACCCCGCGCAGCGCAAGCCCGAGCGCCACCCGCGGCCGCGGTGCCTCGAGACGCTCGCGCCCCCTCGCGAACACTGCGGCGCGCGAGCCGGCGCGCCCCTGCAAGGCCAGCAGCGCGCAGGCGGCCTCGCCCAGTTCACCCGAGACCCAGACTTCGTCGCCCGCCTGCGCGCCGTCGCGGCGCAGGGCCTCGCCGGCGGGGACCTCGCCGATCACCGTGATGGCGATGGTCAGCGGTCCGCGCGTGGTGTCGCCCCCGACCAGTTCGATGCCGTGCGCCTGCGCCAGTGCGCGCATGCCGGCGGCAAAGGCTGCAAGCCACGCCTCGTCGACCGCCGGCAAGGACAGGCCCAGCGTGAACCAGCGTGGCCTCGCGCCCATCGCGGCCAGGTCGGAGAGGTTCACCGCCAGGCACTTGTGGCCGAGCCGGCGCGGGTCGGTGCCCGCAAGGAAATGCGTACCCTCGACCAGCAGGTCGGTGGAGACCGCGAGCGCCGCGCCGGCGGCGGGCGAGAGCAGCGCCGCGTCATCGCCCACGGCCAGCAGGGCCCCGGGCGAAGGCCAGGTGAAGTGGCGCGCGATCAGGTCGAATTCGGAGGCCATGCGCTCGCCTGCGGTCGTTCGAAACCGGGTCGCCACGGGGCCGGTGACCGACCCTGGCGGGAGGGAACGGGTCAGCCGGGCTGGCTGCCGCCGTCGCGCGTGCCGTTCCCGGCGGGCGCAGCGGGCGCGGCGGGCTGCTGCAGGTAGATCTTCTGCAGGTAGCTGCCCATCGCGTAGTCGACCACGCCCGTCGCGAACATGAGCCCGCCGATGATGAGCGCGGTGAAGCCGCCGTCCCCGAACAGGCCTCGCCCGATCATCCATAACCCCAGCGCGGCGAAGAACACCGCCGCCACGTAGAACAGGTAGATCCGGATCTTCAGTGATTTCATCGACCGCGCTCCTTCGCTCAGCTGCCGACGCGCTCGTCGCCCCGCAACTGCCGCGCGAGACGGTCGAGGACGCCGTTCACGTACTTGTGGCCATCGGTGCCGCCAAATCGCCGGGCGAGCTCGACCGCCTCGTTGATGACAACCTTCCACGGGGCCCCGAAGGTCGCCTGCGGGGACGTCCGGAGTTCCTGTGCGCCCAGCAGGAGGATGGACCGCTCGACGGGACTCAGCGCGGCCATCGGCCGATCGAGCAGGGGCGAGAGCAGCGCGCCGGCCTCCCCCGCCCCTTCGATCGCGCCGGCCAGCAGCCAGTCGGCAAAGGCGGCATCGGCGCGTCCGAACTCCTCCTGCTCGCGGAACTGGCGCGCGATCTCGGCCGCCTCGGTGCCCGAGACCAGCCACTGGTAGAGGCCCTGCAGCGCGAATTCACGCGAGCGCCGCCGCGCGCTGGTGCGCGCGGCCGGGCGAGCGCCACCGGCAGCCGCCTCAGCGCGGGGCATCGTCGATCCGCCGCAGCAGGTTCGCCATCTCGATGGCCGCGCGCGCACAGTCGCGGCCCTTCTCGACCGCACGAACCTCGGCCTGCTCGTCGGTCTCGGTGGTGAGGATGCCGTTGGCCACCGGGATGCCCGTGGAGAGCGACACCGCCGACACGCCCGCGCAGGACTCGTTGGAGACGACCTCGAAGTGGTAGGTCTCGCCGCGGATCACCGCGCCCAGCGCGATCAGCGCATCGAAGCGCCCGGTGCGCGCGAGCCGCTGGAGCACGAGCGGGATCTCGAGGGCCCCCGGCACGCTGCAGCAGAGGATCGCCGAGGCCGCGACACCCAGCCTGGACAGCTCGTCGAGGCAGGCGACCCGCTCGGCCGTGCCGACGGACTCGTTGAACCGGGCCTGTACCAGGCCGATGCGCAGTCCGGATCCGTCCAGGTCGGCATCGAGGTGCCGTACGGTATTCGCTTGCGTGTCGCTCATCGCGCAGCCTCCTCGGGGGCGGGGTTGGCGCCGCCGGCAGGGCCGGACGACACCCGCGGATCGCGGCTGCCGCCTTGCCCGTCGGGCAGCAGGTAGCCGGTGACTTCGAGGTCGAAGCCGGTCATGCTGGGCATGCGCCTGGGCTGCGCGAGCACCCTCATGCGGGTGATGCCCAGCTGGCGGATGATCTGTGCACCGATGCCGTAGTCGCGCAGGTCCATCCGCCGCCGGGTGCCCGTCGGCACCTGGCCGATCGCGCGCTCGAGCAGTTGCTCGGCGCCCTCCGGACGATGCAGCAGGATGATCGCACCGCAACCGGCGGCGGCCACCGCCTGCATCGCGGCATGGACGTTCCACGAATGGGTGGAGCTGCCCGAGTCGAGCAGGTCGACCAGCGAGATCGGCTCGTGCACGCGCACCAGCACCTCGTCGCCGGGACGCGGCTCTCCGCGAACCAGCGCGAGGTGCGTGGCCGTCGCGAGGCGGTCGCGGAAGGCCACCAGCCGGAACGGTCCGTGCGGAGTGTCCACCACGCGCTCGCCCGCGCGCTCGACCAGCGATTCGGTGCGGCTGCGGTAGTGGATCATGTCGGCGATGGTGCCGATCTTCAGCCCGTGCTCCTCGGCGAAGACCTCCAGGTCGGGCAGCCTCGCCATCGTGCCGTCGTCCTTGAGGATCTCGCAGATGACCGACGCCGGGGTGAGGCCCGCCATCTGGGCGAGGTCGCAGCCGGCCTCGGTGTGGCCGGCGCGCACGAGCACGCCACCGGGCTGGGCGCGCAGCGGGAAGATGTGCCCGGGCTGGACGATGTCGGTCGGCGAGGCGTCGGCACGCACCGCGGTGCGCACCGTGTGGGCGCGATCGTGCGCCGAGATGCCGGTGGTCACCCCCTCCGCCGCCTCGATCGACAGGGTGAAGTTGGTGTGCATCGGCGAGCGGTTGTCGCGCACCATCAGCGGCAGGTCGAGCTGCCGGCAGCGCTCCTCGGTCAGCGTGAGGCAGATCAGGCCGCGCCCGAAGCGGGCCATGAAGTTGATCGCCTCGGGCGTGACGAACTCGGCCGCCATCACGAGGTCGCCCTCGTTCTCGCGGTCTTCCTCGTCGACCAGCACGACCATGCGGCCGGCACGGATTTCGGCGACGATCTCGGCTGTCGAACTGATGGGCATCGTGGGAGACGGGGCGTGGAACGTGGGCCGCGCGGCGCGCGGCAACCGGTGATTATCGCCCGGAAACCCATTCGCCGGCCGAACCGGCGGCGGCGCCCGCCGACTGCAGGCGCGCGACGTAGCGGGCCATGAGGTCGGCCTCGAGGTTGACCGGGCTGTCCTCGCGCAGCTCGCCGAGGCTGGTCATCGCCACCGTGTGCGGTATCAGATTGACCTCGAACACGGTCCGTTGCGTGCCGTCTCCGCCCGCCTCGTCGCGGACCGCGTTGACCGTGAGGCTCACGCCGTTGACCGCGATCGACCCCTTGGGCGCGATCAGCGCGCCCAGTTCCCCGGGTGCGACGACCGCGAGCCGCCAGCTCTCGCCCACCGGCACGAACTCGCGGACCCGGCCGATGCCATCGACATGCCCGCTGACCAGGTGTCCGCCCAGGCGATCGGACAGCCGCAGTGCCTTCTCGAGGTTCACCCGCCGGCCGGGGTCGAAGCCGGCGGTGCGCGCGATCGACTCGAGCGAGACGTCGAAACTCGCCACGGCCCCGGCCATGGCCACCACGGTGAGGCAGCAGCCGTCGACCGCGATGCTGTCGCCCAGCACCACGTCCTCCAGCCCGAGGCCGGCGGTGTCGATCGCGACGCGCACGCCCGCAGGGCCGGCGCCGGGCGGCGCGGCCAGCGGCTCGCGCGAGAGCAGGGTGCCGACCGCAGTGATGATCCCGGTGAACATGGCGCACCTCCGAAACGTGCCGGCGTCGGGCCGGCGGGTGCGCGATTGTCCGTCCCGGGCGCGTGCGTCGCGACAACGTGCCACCTGTCCGCGCGAACGGCGCAGGCCCCGGCGCACCCGGGCAGCCCCGGACCGCACGCCCCGCCCGGGCTGCGGCCGCGCGCGTCGCCCCGACCGCGGCTTGGCGCCCGAAGGCCACCGGACGGACCGGGGTCCGTGGCGCCACCGGCAGCAGCGCCGCCGCGCCGCCGTCAGTCGAACACGGGCGCGGTGCGCACCCGCGCGCGAAGTCGCAGGTCGGCGCCCAGTTGCCGGGCCTCGACGATCTCCAGCCGGGCCTGCTGCTCGAGGCGCGTCATCTCCGGCAGGTCGAACATGCCGATGCCGCGTTCGCCCACCAGCGAAGGAGCCAGGTAGAGCAGCAGTTCGTCAACGCAGCCGGCGGCGAGCAGCGCGCCGTTGAGCCGGGTACCGGTCTCGACCAGCACCTCGTTCACCTCGCGCCGCCCGAGCTCGCGCAGCATGCCCGGCAGGTCGACCTTGCCCTGGGCGTCGGGCAGCACGACGATCTCGGCACCACGGGCCTCGAGTGCCGCGCGCGCCGCGGGACGGTCGGTCGCGCAGAACACCAGCGCCCGACCCTGGTCGAGCACGCGGGCGGCAGGGTCGAGTGCGAGCGAGGAGTCGACGATCACCGGCAGCGGCTGGCGCGGCGTGGCCAGCGCGCGCACCGTGAGCTGGGGGTTGTCCTGGCGCACGGTGCCGATGCCGGTGAGCACGGCACACGCACGCGCGCGCCAGGCGTGTCCGTCGGCACGCGCCGCCTCGCCGGTGATCCACTGGCTCGTGCGGTTGGCGAGGGCGGTGCGGCCATCGAGCGTGGAGGCCACCTTGAGCCGCATCCACGGTCGCCCGCGCTCCATGCGCGAGACGAAACCCTCGTTGAGCTCGCGCGCCTGCGCCTCGAGCAGCCCCACCTCGGTCGCGATGCCGGCGGCAGCGAGCCGCGCAAGCCCCTCGCCGCGCACGCGCGGGTTGGGATCGCGCATGGCCGCCACCACCCGCGCCACGCCGGCGGCCAGCAGCGCATCGGCGCAGGGCGGCGTGCGTCCGTGGTGGCTGCACGGCTCGAGTGTGACGTAGGCCGTGGACCCGCGCGCGCGCGCCCCGGCCGCGCGCAGGGCCACCACCTCCGCGTGCGGCCCGCCGGCGACCTCGTGCCAGCCCTCGCCCGCGACCTCGCCACCGCTGTCCACGATCACGCAGCCCACGCGCGGATTGGGCGTGGTGGTGTGCAACCCGCGCGCAGCCAGTTCGAGCGCGCGCGCCATGTGCGGGAGATCGCGGTCAGGCAGCGGCTGCGGCCCCGACGTCACGGCGGCTGCGCTCAACCGCGTCCCCGCCGTCCCGGCACCTTCTGCACCTCGGCGATCGCGTCGCGGAAGTCGTCGACGTCCTTGAAATCGCGGTAGACCGAAGCGAAGCGGATGTAGCCGACCTTGTCCAGCCGACGCAGCTCCTGCATCACCAGTTCGCCCACGCGCCGCGAGTCGATCTCCCGCTCGGACATCGACATCACTCGCTGCGTGACGCGGTCGACCGCGGCATCGACGTACTCGGTCGGCACCGGGCGCTTGTGCAACGCGCGCTCGAAGCCCAGGCGTACCTTCGACTCGTCGTATTCCTCGCGGATGCCGCTGCCCTTGATGATCGCGGGCATGCGCAGCTCGAAGCGCTCGAAGGTGGTGAAGCGCTTGCCGCAGGCGAGGCAGGCTCGGCGCCGGCGGATCGTGCGCCCGTCGTCGCTCTCGCGCGAGTCGACCACCTTGGTGTCGCTCGATCGCGCGCAGGGGCACTTCACGCGATCAGCTCCTCGGCAGCGCCCCCGGCCCGTAGACCGGGAAGCGCGCGCACAGCGCCGCCACCGATTCGCGCGCCCGTGCAAGCGCCCCCACCTCGCCGCGAGCCGACAGGATGTCGGCGATGAGGTTGGCGACCTGCGCGGCCTCGGCCACCCCGAAGCCGCGGGTGGTCATCGCCGGGGAGCCCAGCCGCACGCCGCTGGTGACGAAGGGCTTCTCGGGGTCGTTGGGGATCGCGTTCTTGTTCACCGTGATGTGTGCGCTGCCCAGCATCGCCTCGGCGTCCTTGCCGGTCACGCCCATCGGGCGCAGGTCGACGAGGAACAGATGGCTCTGGGTACGCCCGGACACGATGCGCAGTCCGCGCGCCTGCAGCACCCGCGCCATCTCGGCGGCGTTGTCGAGCACGCGCTGCTGGTAGTCGCGGAAGCCCGGCTCCATCGCCTCGCGGAAGGCGACCGCCTTGGCGGCGATCACGTGCATCAGCGGGCCGCCCTGGATGCCGGGGAACATCGCCGAGTTGACCGCCTTCGCGTGCGCCTCGTCGCGGGTGAGGATGAAGCCGCCGCGCGGGCCGCGCAGGGTCTTGTGCGTGGTGCTGGTGACGAAGTCCGCATGCGGCACCGGACTGGGGTACAGGCCGGCGGCCACCAGGCCCGAGTAGTGCGCCATGTCGACCAGCAGCAGCGCCCCCACCGCATCGGCGATGCGCCGGAAGCGCGCGAAGTCGATGTGCAGCGAGTAGGCCGAGGCACCGGCGACGATCATCTTCGGCCGGTGCTCGTGCGCGAGCCGCTCGACCTCGTCGTAGTCGATCTCCTCGGTGTCGGCGCGCAGTCCGTAGGACACCGCGCGGTAGGTCTTGCCGCTGGAGTTGACCGACGCGCCGTGCGTGAGGTGGCCGCCGTGCGCGAGCGACATGCCGAGCAGCGTGTCGCCGGGCTTGAGCATCGCGAGGTAGACCGCCATGTTGGCCTGCGCGCCGGAGTGCGGCTGCACGTTGGCGAACGCTGCCCCGAACAGCGCCTTCACGCGCTCGATGGCGAGCGTCTCGGCGACGTCGACATGCTCGCAGCCGCCATAGTAGCGGCGCCCCGGGTAGCCCTCGGCATACTTGTTGGTCAGCACCGACCCCTGGGCGGCCATCACCCGTGGGCTGGCGTAGTTCTCCGAGGCGATCAGCTCGATGTGCGCCTCCTGGCGGGCGAGCTCGGCCGTCATGGCCGCCCACAGTTCGGGGTCGAAATCGGCGATGCGATCCTGGTCGGTGAACATCGGGACGCTCCCTGCGCACGAGGCAAACGCCAAGTGTAGCAACAACCGCCCGCGCTCCCGGTCCGGGGGCCGATGTGCGCGGGAGGCGTCCGATCGCGGCGCCCGGGGCCGCGATCGGCCCTCGCGACCGCAGGCTCGCGGCACCGCCGTCGGGCGCGCACCCGGCACGGGACGGCCGGGCGGCCCGCGGCCGGCGCGCTACGGGTTGCCATCGGCCGACTCCGTGCCGTGGGCGAGGGGCCGCGAGCCGGTCAGGCGGGCGCAGTTGGCACGGCCGCGGCCGCCGTGCTACTCATGGCCCCGCCGCCGCCTGACCGGCTCGCGGCCCCACGTCCACGCCCGGTTCCCAACCCTGCCCGCGCCCGTCCACCTTGAACGCCCTGCTCGCGCTCGCCCGCGCCATCGACCGCCTGAACACGGCCATCGGCCGGATGGTGTGCTGGCTCACGCTGGTGGTGGTGGTGGTCGCGGTGGCCAACGCGCTGCTGCGCTACGGCTTCAGGCTGGGATCGAACGCGTTCATCGAGGCGCAGTGGTACCTGTTCGCGCTCATCTTCCTGTTCGGTGCGGCCTACACGCTCAAGCGCGGCGGCCACGTCCGGGTGGACGTGCTGTACGGCCGGATGAGCCCGCGGCGACAGGCCTGGGTGGACATCCTCGGCACCCTGCTCTTCTTCCTGCCGGCCACCATCGGCCTCACCGTGCTGTCGCTACCGATGGTCGAGGCCTCCATCGCGGTCTGGGAGCGCTCGCCCGACGTGGGCGGCCTGCCGCGGTGGCCGATCAAGCTCGCGATCCCGATCGCCTTCGCGCTGCTCTCGCTGCAGGGGGTATCGGAGATCATCAAGCGGGTGGGCTTCCTGCGCGGGCTCGCGCCCGCGCCCGAACTGCGGCGGGAGTTGCAGTGACGACCGCTCCCCGCGCCTGGGCAGGAACGATTCGCCACCGGGCGTGCGGCAGGCGGGCCGAGGCCTGCCCCGCGCGACCGGCCCCGCAGCGCCCCGGGGTCCACCCATGAGCTTCGAACTGCTCGCCCCGCTGATGTTCGCCGCGATGATCGGCTTCCTGCTGATCGGCTATCCGGTGGCCTTCTCGCTCGCGGCAGTCGGGATGCTGTTCGCGCTGGTGGGCATCGAGCTGGGCGCCTTCGGGCCGCAACTGCTGCAGGCACTGCCCGAGCGGGTGCTGGGCATCATGTCCAACCAGACGCTGCTGGCGATCCCCTTCTTCACGTTCATGGGCGTGGTGCTGGAGCGATCGGGCATCGCCGAGGAGATGCTCGAGACCATGGGCCAGGTGTTCGCTTCGGTGCGCGGCGGCATCGCCTACGCGGTGATCTTCGTGGGCGCACTGCTGGGCGGACCGGCGGGCGTGGTGGCGGCCACGGTCATCGCGATGGGGCTCATCTCCCTGCCGGTGATGATGCGCCACGGCTACTCGACGCGGCTGTCCACCGGCGTGATCGCGGCCTCGGGTACGCTGGCCCAGATCGTGCCTCCTTCCATCGTGCTGGTGGTGATGGCCGAGGTGCTGGGCATCTCGGTCGGCGACGTCTACCAGGGCGCGCTGGTGCCGAGCCTGGTGCTCACCGGGCTCTACGCGCTGTACGTGTTCATCGTCTCGCGCCTGTTCCCCGACGCCGTGCCCGCCATCCCCGAGGCCGAGCGCCAGCCCCGGGATCGCGCGCTGCTGATGCGCGTGCTCAAGTCGCTGGTGCCGGCGGTGGTCCTGCTGTTCCTCGTCATCGGCACGATCTTCATGGGGCTCGCCACCCCGACCGAGGCGGCGGCCATGGGCGCGCTGGGTTCGCTGGCGCTCGCCCGCGCCAACCGCCGGCTGTCGATGGGCGTGCTGCGCGAGGCGATGGAGCAGACGGCCATCCTCACCAGCTTCGCGATCTTCATCCTCATCGGCGCGACCATCTTCACGCTGGTCTTCCGGGGCCTGGACGGGGACCTGTGGGTCGAGCACCTGCTCTCGTCCCTGCCGGGCGGCACCACAGGCTTCCTGGTGTTCGTCAACGCGCTGGTGTTCGTGCTGTCCTTCTTCCTCGACTTCTTCGAGATCGCCTTCATCCTGCTGCCACTGCTCGGCCCGGTGGCCGACAAGATGGGCATCGACCTCGTGTGGTTCGCGGTGCTGATCGCAGTCAACATGCAGACCTCGTTCATGCACCCGCCCTTCGGCTTCGCGCTGTTCTACCTGCGCAGCGTGGCGCCACCGGCGGTTCGCACGATCGACATCTACCTCGGCGCCATCCCGTTCATCGTGATCCAG
>CAIKXV010000149.1 GCA_903831455.1 uncultured Pseudomonadota bacterium
CACCCGCCGCCGGCGGATGCTCGGCCGCCGGCGGCGCCCGATCCCGTGCCCTGGCCGCGCACCGCGAGGCGCCGCCCCACGTTCAGCGCGACTGACCATGCAGGCTCCGTCCGCGCTGCTCCTCGGGCGGACGCACCGTGCGAAACAGCCTCAGCATCAGCAGATCGTACCCGATCTTCAGTATCCCGCCGACCACCAGCGGCCACCCGAACGAGGACAGCCCGAGCATCCATCCGGCGATGAACGGACTCACGCCCGTGGCGAGACTGCGGGGCACGGCGGTAAGGCTCGCTGCGGCCGCGCGCTCGTGCGGCGGCACCACCGCCATCACCCACGAGCTTCGCACCGGCACGTCCATGCTCGACAGCGAATAGCGCAGCAGCAGCAGGGTGATCGCCCAGAACGCGTCGGGCATGAAAGCCGCGGCGACCAGGAACACGTTGGCGGGCAGGTGGGTCCAGACCATCGTGTTCACCAGCCCGATGCGCCGGGCCACCCACGAGGACACCAGGTAGGAGCCCGAGGCCAGCAGCCCGGCGACGAAGAACACCTGTCCCACGGTGGAGGCCGACAGGTCGAAGCGGGCGTAGAGCCAGAGGGCCACCATGGCCTGCACCGCGAAGCCGCTGCCGAACTGGTCGAGGGCGAAGACGAGCGACATGCGGACCACCAGCGGCCGCGACTCGCGCAGCGGCGCGGCGGGCGCCTCGCCGGAGGGCTCGACCCGAGCGGACAGTCCGCGGTAGGCGACGAGCGCCACCAGCCCGAACACGCCGTGGAGCACGAACATCAGCTTGAGCGCGAACAGGGGGTCCAGCCCCAGCAGCGACTCCATGGCCTGCGGCAACCCGGCGGCCAGCGCGCCCACCGAGCCGGCAAGCCCGCCGATCAGGCTGTAGCGGGCGAAGACCGCGGTACGGTGCCGCGCGCGCACCCGCTGCGCGATCATCGACTGCTCGAGCGGCACGAACACGCTGACGTCGCCAGCCGCCGGGTTGAGCGTGCTCACCGCGGCCACCATCAGCAGCGGCCAGAAATCGCTCGCGAGCGCGAAGGCGAACCCGCAGGCCGCCATCAGCGCCGCGGCCCCGCGCACCAGCGTGCGCGGCGAGTAGCGGTGCGCGTGCAGGCCCAGGGCGAGCACCATCGCCCCGGAACCCAGCAGCGTGGCGGCCGTGATCGCCCCGACCTGCAGCGGGCTGAATCCGAGCAGCGTCAGGTAGGCCGGCAGCAGCAGCGCAACGTAGCCATCGCCCAGCGCCCGCAACGCCCGCAGCGCGAACAGCCGTCGCAGGTCGGCCCTGCCCTCGGGCGGCAGCAGTCGCCAGGCCGCAACCCGCAGCCCGCGCCCGGGCGCCGCGGCCGTGGCGGCCGTCTTTTGCGCTACCCTAGTCCGGCTGTCCACACCCCTGTCCACATCCCATTGTAGCGGCGCGGCTCGGCCCCGCCGGACCCGCCACTCGACGCGAGGACCCCGATGATCGACGTTCACACCTGGCCCACGCCCAACGGCCACAAGATCCACATCGCGCTCGAGGAACTGGGGCTGCCCTACCGCGTGCACGCGGTCAACATCCGCACCGGCGAGCAGTTCAAGCCGGAGTTCCTCGCCATCAGCCCGAACAACCGCATCCCGGCCATCGTCGATCCCGATGGCCCGGACGGCCGGCCGATGTCGCTGTTCGAGTCGGGCGCCATCCTGATCTACCTCGCCGACAAGACCGGTCGACTGCTGCCAGCCTCCGGCGAGGCGCGCTATCGCACGCTGCAGTGGCTGATGTGGCAGATGGGCGGCGTGGGTCCGATGTTCGGACAGGCCAACCATTTCCGCGCCTACGCCAAGGAGCCGCAGCCCTACCCGATCGAGC
>CAIKXV010000150.1 GCA_903831455.1 uncultured Pseudomonadota bacterium
CCGCAGGGGCGGCTCCAGCGGCCGCCGGGGCCGCCGCCGCGCCCTGGGCAGGTGCCGGGGCAGCGGCCGGCGACGCCGGCTTGCCCGGCTGCACCGCCTCGCGCTGGGTGCCCGTGTTCTTGCCGCCGCCGAAGCGCTTCTTGGCATCGGCATCCCCGCTTGCGGTCGCGAGAACGACACCCGCGACGACGGCAGCAGTCCAGGTGAGCAACGTCTTCATGCGATCTCCCTCGTTGGATGGCCAACCGGATGTCGGTCATGATGCGACCGCGCGGTCCGGTCCTTACAGGTCTTTGACAGCCGCTAGCGTGCCACGGTTCCCGAAGGTCCGCATCGGACGCGCGGGTGGAGATGTCCGGCGGGGGACTCCCGCGCCCCCCCCGCCGACGGCCGTCGGATCAGAGCCGGTAACCCCGGTGCAGGGCCACCACGCCCGCCGTCAGGTTGAAGTACTCCACGCGCTCGAACCCGACGGTGCGCATCATCGCGGCCAGCGTGTCCTGGTCGGGATGGCGGGCGATCGACTCGCCGAGGTAGCGGTAACTGGCCGAGTCGCCGGCGACCAGCCGACCGAGCAACGGCAGCACCTTGAGCGTGTACAGGCTGTAGGCCGGCGCGAGCGGCGCCCATACCCGGGAGAACTCGAGCACCAGCAGCCGCCCGCCCGGCCGCAGCACGCGGAACATCTCGCGCAGCGCGACGTCCTTGTGGGTCATGTTGCGCAGCCCGAAGGCCACGCTCACGCAGTCGAAGCTGCCGTCCGGGAAGGGCAGGTGCTCGGCATCGCATCGCACCGCGTCGACGCGCAGTCCCTCGTCGAGCAGCCGGTCCCGCCCGAGTTGCAGCATCGCCCCGTTGATGTCGGTGAGCAGCACCCGGCCCTCGGGGCCTACACGCTCGCAGAAGGCGCGAGCGAGATCGCCGGTGCCACCCGCCACGTCGAGCACGCGATCGCCCGGCTTCACGCCGCTGCGATCGATCGTGAAGTGTTTCCAGAGCCGGTGCAGGCCGCCCGACATCAGGTCGTTCATGAGGTCGTAGCGGGTGGCCACCGAATCGAACACACCCGCGACGCGACGCGCCTTGTCGTGCTCGTCGACCGACTCGAATCCGAAATCGACCTTGCCGCTCATCGCTCCCCCCACCCCCGTTCGTCGACCCGTGCAGCCGACCGTTTACCGACGAAGCCTCAACGCGCCGCGTCGCGGCTCGCACCGGCGGCCTCGAGCCGCTGCAGGTAGCGTGCCCACATCGTGTCCTGGTCCAGGCCGTACTGGTGCAGCAGTCCCCAGGAGTAGATCCCGGTGTCGTGCCCGTCGGAGAAGGTCAGCTTCACCGCGTAGTTGCCCACGGGCTCGATGCCGGTGATCGTCACCGCGCGCTTGCCCTGCTGCAGGGTACCCTCGCCCGGGCCGTGCCCGCGCACTTCGGCCGAGGGCGAATGCACCCGAAGGAACTCCGCGGTGAACTCGAAGCGGCGGCCACCGGCAAACACCACTTCCAGCGGACCGGACGCCCGGTGCAGCGTGATTTCGGTGGGGATGGGCGCGGAGGCGGCGGACTCGGCCATGGGAGCGTCGATCGTGGGGGAGCGGCGATGATACCTGCCGCGATCGAACCGCCTCGCCTGTCACGCATCCGTCACAGTGGCGCCCTACACTCGTCATGTCATCGGTTCTCCCGCGACCCCCGTCCCGCGCATCCATGCCCGCCACCGTACTGATCGTCGAAGACGAACCCGCGATCCAGGAACTGCTCGCCCTGACCGTGCGCCAGGCGGGCCACCAGCCCCGGCTCGCCGACAGCGCCGAGCAGGCGCTCGGGCTGCTGCGCGAGGCACTCCCCGACCTGCTGCTCCTCGACTGGATGCTGCCCGGGCAGTCCGGGGTCGAACTGGCGCGCCGGTTGCGTGCCGACCGCCGCACCCGCGAGCTGCCGATCATCATGCTCACCGCACGGGCCGACGAGCACGACAAGCTCGCCGGACTGGAGACGGGCGCGGACGATTACGTGACCAAGCCGTTCTCGCCCAGGGAACTGAATGCGCGAATCAAGGCGGTGCTGCGGCGCCGGGCCCCCGAGGCCACCGACGACGTGGTCGACCTCGGGGGACTGCGACTGGATCCGGCCAGCCACCGGGTGCATGCAGGCGCGGCGGAGGTGCCGCTGGGGCCGACCGAATTCCGCCTGCTGCACTACCTGATGACGCACCCCGAGCGGGTCCATTCGCGGGTGCAGCTGCTCGACCAGATCTGGGGCGACCATGTCTTCGTCGAGGAGCGCACCGTCGATGTCCACATCCGCCGGTTGCGCAAGGCCCTCGAACCCAGCGGTCTCGACGGCCACGTACAGACGGTGCGCGGCAGCGGCTACCGGTTCTCCGCCACCGCCTGAGCCCGTGCCGCACGCCGGGTGGGGTCGTCTCGGGAGACACGGGCTTGTATAGAATCGGGCCCGGGATCGTTTCGGCCAAGGGAGACTCGGGGTGCGCGGATTCTGGCGAGGACCGCTGAGCGTCCTGGGCGTGCTGGCGGCTGCGGCGGCGGCGCTCTGGGCGATCCTCGGTCCGGCCCATGCGCTGGCGCTCCTCGCCCCAGCCCTCGCGGTGCTCTGGCTGCGGCACCTGGCCAACCTGCGCCGACTGCTCGGATGGCTGGAGGCCCCGGCCGATCGCGCACTGCCCTACGGGAGCGGGCTCTGGGAGGACGCCTACGCCGGCCTCGCGCGCCTGCTGCGCCAGCAGCGGCAGAGCGAAGCCGGGCTGCGCGGCGCCCTCGAACGGTTCCAGAGCGCCACCTCGGCGATGAACGAGGCGGTGATCATCCTCGACGAACTCGACCGCATCGAATGGTGCAATCCGAGCGCCGAACATCACTTCGAGATCGACGCGCGCCGCGACCTCGGACGCCAGCTCACCTACATCGTGCGCCAGCCGCAGTTCCTCGAATACCTGCTCGCGCAGAACTTCAGCGAGCCCTTCGTGCTGCGCGGCGCGCGCGGCGGGGAGACCACGCTGTCGATCCAGCTGGTGCCCTACGGCAACCGCCAGAAGCTCGTGATCAGCCGCGACATCACCCGGCTGGAACGGCTGGAGGAGACCCGACGCGACCTGGTCGCCAACGTCTCGCACGAACTGCGCACGCCGATCACCGTGATCGCCGGCTTCCTCGAGACGCTCAACGAGCCGAACGAGCCCGGCCCCGAACTGCGGCGCCGGGCACTCGAACTGATGAGCCGCCAGGCCGCCCGGATGCAGACGCTGGTCGAGGACCTGCTGACCCTGTCGCGCCTGGAGAACGCCCGCGGACCGGCTTCGGAGCGGCCGGTCGACGTGCCTGCGATGACCCGCTCGCTGCTGGCCGATGCGCAGGCGCTATCCGGCGGCCAGCACTCGATCGAGATCGCACGCTGCGACGGCCCATGGATCAGCGGATCGGAGGATGAACTGCGCAGTGCGTTCACCAACCTCGTCAGCAATGCGGTGCGCTACACCCCGGCCTCGGGACAGGTGCGCATCGCGTGGCGGCCCAGCCCGGAGGGCGGTGCGGTCTTCTCGGTCGCGGACACCGGCATCGGCATCGAACCCGAACACATCCCGCGCCTGACCGAACGGTTCTACCGGGTCGATCGCAGCCGCTCGCGCGAGACCGGGGGCACCGGGCTCGGGCTGGCGATCGTGAAGTACGCGCTCTCCCACCACCAGGCGCGCCTGGAGGTGGAGAGCGTCCCCGGGCAAGGCAGTACGTTCAGCGCGGTGTTCCCGGCCCGCCGCACCTGCGAGCCGGCGCCCGCGAACGACGTGCCGCAGACCGTGGCGGCCTGATCGGCGCCCTTCAGGCGGGCCAGCGGCGGGACAGCGCGCCGGCCAGCGCGGCGCGATAATCCGCGGCCGGCATCGGCAACGCCCGCGGCTGGCCGCCCCGGGTCGGCGCCCACACCGGATCGGGAAACTGCGGGTCGCCGCGAAAGCGCGGGATCACGTGCCAGTGGATGTGCGGGGTGAGCGTGCCCAGGCTCGCGAGGTTGACCTTGTCGGGCGCGAGCAGTCCGCGCTGCGCCTCCTCGACGGCCAGCACCACGTCGAGCAGGTGCGACCTCGCGGCCGGTTCGAGATCGGTCATCTCGCGCACGTGGTCGTTCCAGATCACGCGCAGGAACCCCGGATAGCCGGGGTCGTCGACCTGCACCACGCGCAGGCGGGCGTCGGACCACACCCGCTCGCCCCCGGGCTTCTCGCAGAGTTCGCACGCCTGCATCGGGCCGGACTCAGCGGCGACGGATCGGGGGTAGATCGGTGCACACGCCCTCGGCCGCCTCGGCCGCGAGGCCGATCGACTCGCCGAGGGTCGGATGGGGATGGATGGTGCGTCCGATGTCGACCGCATCGCAGCCCATCTCGATCGCCAGCGCCACCTCTCCGATCAGGTCCCCGGCATGCGTGCCGACGATGCCGCCGCCCACGATGCGGTGGGTCTCGGCGTCGAAGAGCAGCTTGGTGAAACCCTCGTCCCGGCCGTTGGCGATCGCCCTGCCCGACGCGGCCCAGGGGAAGAGGCCCTTCTCCACCTTGAGGCCCTGGGCGCGTGCCGCCTCCTCGGTGACGCCCACCCAGGCGATCTCCGGGTCGGTATAGGCGACCGACGGGATCACGCGCGCGTCGAAGAAACTCTTCAGGCCGCAGGCCGCCTCGGCCGCGACATGCCCCTCGTGCACGGCCTTGTGCGCCAGCATCGGCTGCCCGACCACATCGCCGATCGCGTGGATGTGCGCAACGTTCGTGCGCATCTGGCGATCGACCGCGATGAAACCCCGCGCATCGACCGCGACGCCGGCGCGCTCGGCGGCGATGCGCCCGCCGTTGGGTGCCCGCCCCACCGAGGAGAGGATCATGTCGTAGCGCTGCAGGCCGGCCGGCGCGCGCGCGCCCTCGAAGCCCACGTGCAGCCCGTCGGGCTTCGCCTCGACCGCGACGGTGCGCGTGCCGGTCATCACCTGGTCGAAGCGCGGCTCGTTCATCTTCTGCCACACCCGGACGAGATCGCGATCGGCGCCCGGCATCAGGCCGTCCTGCATCTCGACCACGTCCAGGCGCGCGCCCAGCGTGGAATACACCGTGCCCATCTCCAGGCCGATGATGCCGCCACCGATCACGAGCATCCGCCCCGGCACCTCGGCGAGCGCGAGCGCGCCGGTGGAGTCGACGATGCGGGGGTCTTCGGGCAGGAAGGGCAGGCGCACCGGCTGGCTGCCCACCGCGATGATCGCGCTCGCGAAGCGCACCACCTTGCGCGTGCCGGTGGGGGCAGCGCCCTCGCCGGAGGTTTCATCGATCTCGACCCGGTTCGCGTCGAGGAACCGACCCAGGCCGCGCAGCACCGTGACCTGGCGCGCGCGCGCCATCGCCGCGAGGCCCCCGGTGAGCTTGCCCACCACCCGGGCCTTGTGCTCGCGCAGGCGGGAGAGGTCGATCGTCGGCTCTCCGAACGTGACGCCGAGCCGGGAGAAGTGCCGGGCCTCGTCCATGACCGCGGCCACGTGCAGCAGCGCCTTGGACGGGATGCAGCCGACGTTGAGGCAGACCCCGCCCAGCGTGCCATAGCGCTCGACCAGGACGACGCGGCGACCGAGATCGGCTGCGCGAAACGCCGCCGAGTAGCCACCGGGACCGGCCCCCAGCACCAGCACGTCGCAGTCGAGGTCGGCCGGCTCGCCGCCGACCACGGCGGGCGCAGCCGGCACTGGCGCAGGCGCCGGCGGGGCAGCGGCGGGCGACGGACTCGCCGCGGTGGCGCCCGCCGCCTGCGACGCCTCGGCGGGGTCGAGCAGCAGCACGAGGCTGCCCTCGGACACCCGGTCGCCGGGCTTGACCGCCACCTCGAGCACGGTGCCCCCGGCCGGGGAGGGTACGTCCATGGTGGCCTTGTCCGACTCGAGCGTGATCAGCGGATCCTCGCGCGAGACTCGGTCGCCCGGCTTGACCATGACCTCGATCACCGGCAGATCCTTGAAATCCCCCACGTCGGGGACCTTCACCTGCATCGGGGCTGCCATCGCGGAGGCTTCCTCTGCCGTTCAGCCGCGGACCTGCCCGTCGCCGAGCACGATCCACTTCTGGTTGGTCAATCCTTCGAGGCCGACCGGCCCGCGCGCGTGCAGCCGGTCGGTGGAGATGCCGATTTCCGCGCCCAGCCCGTACTCGAATCCGTCGGCGAAGCGCGTCGAGGCGTTCACCATCACCGAACTGGAGTCGACCTCCCGCAGGAAGCGGCGGGCGTTCGACCAGTCCTCGGTCACGATCGCGTCGGTATGCTGCGAGCCGTAGCGCGCGATGTGCTCGATCGCCGCGTCCAGGCCGTCGACCACGCGCACCGCGAGGATGGCGTCGAGGTACTCGGCGTACCAGTCCTCTTCGGTGGCGACCTTCATGGCGGGCACGATCGCGCGCGCCGCGTCGTCGCCGCGCAGCTCCACGCCCTTGTCGGCGTAGATGCGCGCGAGCCGGGGCAGCACCGTCGGCGCGATCGACCGCGCGACCAGCAGCGTCTCCATCGTGTTGCAGGTGGACAGTCGCTGCGTCTTCGCGTTGTCGGCGATCGCGCAGGCGCGGTCCAGGTCCGCGCTGTCGTCGATGTACACGTGGCATACGCCATCGAGGTGCTTGATGACCGGCACCCGGGCATCGCGCGAGATGCGCTCGATCAGGCCCTTGCCCCCCCGGGGAACGATCACGTCGATGTAGTCGGGCATGGTGATCATCTCTCCCACCGCCGCGCGATCGGTGATCTCCAGCACCTGCACCGTCTCCGCGGGCAGGCCGGCGGCGTGCAGGCCTTCGTGCACGCAGCGCGCGATCGCCAGGTTGGAGTGCACCGCCTCGGACCCGCCGCGCAGCACGGCCGCGTTGCCCGACTTCAGGCACAGCGACGCGGCCTCTGCGGTGACGTTCGGACGCGACTCGTAGATGATGCCGATCACCCCGAGCGGCACGCGCATGCGCCCGACCTGGATGCCCGAGGGCCTCGCGCGCAGGTCGGTGATCTCGCCCACCGGGTCGGGCAACGAGGCGACCTGGCGCAGTCCCTCCGCGATGGTCGCCACCGAGCGCGGCGTGAGCGTGAGCCGGTCGACCAGCGGCGCCTCCATGCCGCTGTCGCGCGCCGCGGCCACGTCGCGCGCGTTCGCCTCGAGCAGCCGCGCCGAGTCGCGCTCGACGGCCTGCGCGGCGGCGGCCAGCGCACGGTTCTTCGCCGCGGTGTCGGCGGGTGCGATCGATCGTGCCGCCGCGCGGGCGGCGCGGCCGATTCCCGTCATGTAAGTGCGCATGTCCATGCGCGCGAGTCTATCCGGTTTCATCGCCACGCCGGGCCGGGGACGGGTTGCGCCGGGGCGCCGGAGCGGCGCTCATGCGCAGCGCGAGTTCTGTGAGCAGCACCCACGGATCGCGGCGTCCCAGCCCCTTCGCCGCGCGATCGATCTCCGCGGCCATGCGCAATCCACGCCGGGCGCGCCGCAGGTCGATCCGCTCGAGCGCGCGTCGTACCGGCGCCTCCCGCTCGCGGAAGGCCGCGGCCTCGCGCATCGCCGCCGCATGCCCGCCACCGCGGGCCAGCACCTCCTGGGCGGCCGCGATCCGGCGCAGCTCCTGGGCCACGCCCCACATCACGAGCGGCAGCGGCGCGCCCTCGGCGCGCAGCCCGTCGATCATGCGCACCACACGCTCGCGCTCGCCGGCAATCAGCGCCAGCCCGAGCGCCGAGGGGTCGTGGCGGCTCACGTCGAGTACCGCGCCGCGCACCTGCTCGGCGGACAACCGGCCCGCCGGCCAGGCCAGCGCCAGCTTCTCGACTTCCTGGGCGGCCGCCATCAGGTTGCCCTCGACCCGATCGGCCAGGAACTCCAGCGTCTGCGGGTCGGTCTGCTGGCCGTTGCGCGCGAGCCGCGCCGCCAGCCACCCCGGCAGCGCCTCGCGCGCAGGCGTGCGCGCCTCGACCAGTACACCGCCGCCCTCGAGCGCGGACATCCACGCCGACTTGCGCGCCCGCCAGTCGATGGCGGGCAGCGCGACCAGGGTCACGGTGTCCTCGGGCGGATGCGCGGCGAGCTCCTGCAGGCGACGAGCCCCCTCGCGACCGGGACGGCCATTCGGGATGCGCAGTTCGAGCAGGCGCCGGGAGGCGAACAGCGACATCGAGCGCCCGGCCGCGGCGAGGCTCTCCCAGTCGAACCCGCCCTCGACCGTGAGCACCACGCGTTCGGCGCAACCCTCCGCGCGCGCGCGCGCGCGCAGCAGCGACAGCGCCTCCTCGCCGAGCAGGACATCCTCGGCGAGGACGACGTAGAGCGGTCGGAGGCCGCGCGCCAGATGCGATTCGAGGTCGCCACTGGCGATCTTCATCGCTCGCCTCGCCGCCGAGCTCGCCTCACGAGGCGGACAGCCGCACCGCCGAGAGGCGCCGCAGCACCTGCTGGACCGCGTCGTTCTGCATGTCGCGAACCAGCAGGATCTCCTCCTGCTCCTTCGCGAGCACCTGCGAGTCGTTGTAGGTGATGTCGCGCCGGAGCACGATGTCGTTGAGCGGCAGCAGTTCCTGGCCGCGCCCGTCGTGCACCCGGAAGCTCACGCGATAGATCAGCTGGTACTCCTGGACGCGGCCTGCCGCCGACAGCGACAGGATGCGCCGCTCCTGCGACAGGCCGGTCACCTGGAGCACCGCCTGCGCCCGCGCCGGCTCGTCGACCAGCTCGACGCGGCGCGAGGCGCGCAGCCCGCGCCGCAGGTCGATCGCGAATGGCGTGTTGTCCGCGCCGGTGACCATCAGGGTCTCGAACGGCAGCGCGGTGCTGCCGCGCAGCTGGAACCCGCACGCCGACAGCAAGGCGGCGAATGCGAGGGTCGCCGCGGACGCGAGCATTCGGCGGGTGCCGGGCAACGGCAGGGGCAGCGGACGGGCCATGTCGGAACGGGAGGGGATGGGCTCAGCGGACGACGCGCCGCTCGGGGCCTGCGCGGACCGCCATGCCGCCCGGCAGGCGGCTGAACGGGACCGGGCGTCGTCCACGTCGCCTACTCTACGCGAGCCCCGCGCAGACCGCAGCCGCGCGAGGCTCGCCCCGCCCACGGCCGGCCCTCCGGCCCGGGGCCCCTGCGCGCGGCCGCGACCGCCCCGCCCGGCCTCCGGGGACAGGGTGCCGGGCAGCACCGCTCCCTCACCGCCGGGCGATGGCTGGCATCGCCGAGGCGCCCGGGGGCGGGGGATTCAGGCCACCACGTTCACCAGCCGCCCCGGCACGACGACCACGCGGCGCGGCGGCTGTCCGGCCAGTTGCCGCTGCGCGGGTTCGCTCGCCAGGGCCAGGCGCTCGATGTCCTCGCGCGAGGCACCCGAGGGCACACGCACGCTGCCGCGGTGCTTGCCGTTGACCTGCAGCACGAGTTCGATCTCGTCCTGCTCGAGCGCGGCCGGGTCCGGCTCCGGCCACGCGGAATCGAGGATGTCCTCGCCGTAACCGAGTTCACGCCACAGCACGTGCGCGAGGTGGGGCGTGATCGGCGAGAGCAGGCGCAGCAGCAGCGACAGCCCCTCGACGACCACCGGTGCCGCCTGAACGGCGAGTTCACCCTCGCGCGGCGCGCGTTCGAGCGCGTTGAGCATCTTCATCGCGGCCGAGGCGACGGTGTTGAACTGGAATTTCCCGAAGTCGTGGTTGGCCTGCCGCAGCACGAGGTGGACCTCGCGGCGGACGTCGGCGAGCGGCGCGGGCAGTCCGGCCGCGGGCGCGGCGTTCGCGATCGCGCCGGCGGGCAGTCGCGGCAGCACCTCGGTGCGTACCGCGTGGCCGAACGCCCACACCCGGCGCAGGAAGCGGAAGGCGCCCTCCACGCTGGCATCGCTCCACTCGAGCGTCTGCTCCGGCGGGCTCGCGAACATCATGTAGAAGCGCGCGGTGTCCGCGCCATAGGTCTCGATCAGCGACTGCGGATCGACTCCGTTGCGCTTGGACTTCGACATCGTGCCGATGCCCTCGTAGTCCACGGCCGAACCATCGGCGCGCAGCTGCGCCCCCTGGATGCGCCCGGCGCCATCGGTCTGCAGGTCGACCTCGTCGGGGGCGAAGTATTCGATGCCGCCGCGCGCCGTGCGCCGGCTGAAGATGTGGTTGAGCACCATGCCCTGGGTGAGCAGGTTGGCGAACGGCTCGTCGCAGGCGAGCAGGCCCACGTCGCGCATCACCTTCGACCAGAAGCGCGAATAGAGCAGGTGCAGGATCGCATGCTCGATGCCGCCGATGTACTGGTCGACCGGCATCCAGTAGTTCGCGCGCGCATCGACCATCGCCTGGTCGTTGCCGGGGCATGCGAAGCGCGCGTAATACCAGGACGAGTCGACGAAGGTGTCCATGGTGTCGGTCTCGCGCCGGGCCTGCGCCCCGCAGCGCGGACAGGCGCACCTCAGGAAGTCCTCGCGCCGGGCAAGCGGATTGCCGCTGCCATCCGGCACGCAGTCCTCGGGCAACACCACCGGGAGTTGCTCGTCCGGCACCGGCACGTCGCCGCAGGACTCGCAATGCACGATCGGTATCGGGCATCCCCAGTAGCGCTGTCGGGACACGCCCCAGTCGCGCAGCCGCCACTGCACGCGGGTGTCCCCCAGCCCGCGGCTGCGCAGGTCGCCGGCTACCGCCGCCACCGCCTGCGCATAGGCCAGGCCGTCGTAGCGACCGGAGTGGACGCAACGCCCGCGCGCCTTGTCGGCATACCAGTCCTGCCAGCGGCTGTCGCTGAAGGACTCGCCCTCGACGGCGATCACCTGCCGTATCGGCAGCCCGTAGCGCAGCGCGAACGCGAAGTCGCGCTCGTCGTGCGCCGGCACGCCCATCACCGCGCCGTCGCCGTAGCCCATCAGCACGTAGTTGCCCACCCATACCGGCACCGATTCCCCGGTGAGCGGGTGGCGCACCGACAGGCCGGTGGGCATGCCCTTCTTCTCCATCGTCGCGAGGTCCGCCTCCATCACCGAGCCGCGGCGGCACTCCTCGACGAAGGCCGCCAGCGCCGGGTCGTCGCGCGAGGCGCGGGCTGCGAGCGGATGCTCGGCGGCGACCGCGCAGAAGGTCACGCCCATGATCGTGTCGGCGCGGGTGGTGTAGACCCACAGTTGTCCCGGCTCACCGTCGATCTCGTAGGGGAAGGCGAAGCGCACGCCCTCGCTGCGGCCGATCCAGTTGGCCTGCATCGTGCGTACCCGCTCCGGCCAGCCGGGCAGGTGGTCGAGTTCGCCGAGCAGCTCCTCGGCGTAGCGGGTGATCGCGAGGTAGTAGCCGGGAATCTCGCGCTTCTCCACGGGCGCGCCGGTGCGCCATCCGCGCCCGTCGATCACCTGCTCGTTGGCGAGCACCGTCTGGTCGACCGGGTCCCAGTTCACCACCTGGGTGCGCTTGTAGGCGATGCCTCGCTCGAGCATGCGCAGGAACAGCCACTGGTTCCAGCGGTAGTACTCGGGCTGGCAGGTGGCCAGTTCGCGCGTCCAGTCGATCGCGAAGCCCAGCGACCGCAGCTGGCCCTTCATGTAGGCGATGTTGTCGTAGGTCCAGCGGGCAGGAGGGACCCGGTTCTGGATGGCCGCGTTCTCCGCCGGGAGTCCGAACGCGTCCCAGCCCATCGGCTGCATCACGTTGTATCCGCGCATCCGGTGCTGGCGGGTCAGCACGTCGCCGATCGTGTAGTTGCGCACGTGGCCCATGTGCAGCTTGCCCGAAGGGTAGGGGAACATCGACAGGCAGTAGTACTTGGGCCGGGTATCGCCCGCGTCCGGTTCGCGCGCGACGAAGCTGCCCCGGCTGTCCCACCAGGCCTGGGCGTCCTGCTCGACGACGGAGGGTTGATACTGGGCTTGCATGGACGGCTCCGGGCGAAAGGCGGCTGCGGGATCGCGCGCGCGGCGGGCATCGGCCGCGCGGGGCTGGACGGCGACCGGCGACGCGGGGGGCGCCCGTGCGGCGGCGAGCGCATCACCGGCCTTCGGGGCCTTCGATGGGCGCGCGCGCAACAGGCCGTGCGCGCCATTCCGCGACGGCGGAAAGCGCGCGATTATAGCGGCCACCGATCCGCCGCCCGTCCCCTGGCGCACGCGCCCCACGAACCCCACGGGCCTGCGGCGTGTCACGCTCCGGCGGCGCGGGTCCGATCCGCCCCGCCGCCTGTCCCAGCCCCTGCGCCTGCCCCTGTCCCTTCCCGCTCGCCACGCCCTTCCATCCTGCCTCCGGAGTCCCCGATGTCCGACCCGACCGCCCCGCACCACCCGAACCGTCGTTCGCGCCGCCATGTGCTCGCAGGGCTGGCCGGGGGCGCGCTGCTCGCGCCGGCGGCACTGCCGCGCGCGGCGGCCGCCGAACCCGAGCCCGGGCCACCCCCGGCGACCGCCGCGCGCGCCGATGCATGGGTGTCGGCCGTTCAGATGCCCGCCTGGCTGGAGCGCGCGGGACGCCGTGAACCGCTGGTCGCCGGAACCGCGCTGGCGGCCGCCGATGCGGTGGTCACCGGCCCGGGGGCGCGGGTGCAGCTGCGCCTGGCCGAGGGCAGCGCCGTGCGGCTGGGCGAATCGGGGCGCCTGGTCATCGGCGAGCTGCGCACGCGGCGCGGCGCGCGGATCGCGGTCGATGCGGCGCTGGAGATCGCTCGCGGCGCCTTCCGCTTCACCACCACGCAACTCTCGCGCCTGCGCGGCGAGCGCGACCTTCGGGTGCGCATCGCCACGGTGACCGCCGGGGTGCGGGGCACCGATTTCTGGGGACGCGGCACCGACGAGCGGGAAATCGTCTGCCTGATCGAGGGCCGCATCCAGGTCGCGCGCGACGGCGAGGCGCCGGTCGAGATGTCCGAGGCACGCAGCTTCTACATCGCCCCGGTCGGTGCGCCCGCCTTGCCGGTGGCCCCGGTCGACGACAAGCAACTGGCCATCTGGGCGGCGGACACGGCGCTGGTGCCGGGTGCGGGCGCCACGCTGACCGGGGGGCGCGTGGCGCTGACCGTCGTGGAATCGGGCCAGCAGGACGAAGCGCTGCGGGCCTGGGACACGCTGCGGGCAGCCGGCTACGCGGCACGCATCCGGCCCGAGCCGGGGGCGGACGGGAGCATGGTCTACCGCGTGCGCATCGAGCAGCTCGCCAGCCGCGCGGAGGCCGCAGGACTCGCCCGGCGCATCGCGAAGCTTCCCGGGATCACGCCGCCGGCCCCCTGACCACGCAGGCTCGTGCGCGGCGGGCCGCGGCGATCACTGCCGCCGCAGGTGCCACCCGTATAATCCGCGCGCCATGACGAGCCGACTCCTCGAAAACCTGAACGAGCAACAGCACGCGGCGGTCACGCTGCCGCGCGAATCCGCACTGATCCTCGCCGGGGCGGGCAGCGGCAAGACGCGGGTACTCACCACGCGCATCGCCTGGCTGATCGAGACGCGGCAGGCAAGCCCCCACGGGCTGCTCGCGGTGACCTTCACCAACAAGGCCGCGCGCGAGATGCTGACCCGCATCTCGGCGATGCTGCCGATCAACACCCGCGGCATGTGGGTGGGTACCTTCCACGGGCTGTCGAACCGCCTGCTGCGCGCCCACCATCGCGAGGCCGGCCTGCCGCAGACCTTCCAGATCATGGATACCGCCGACCAGGTCGCACTGGTCAAGCGGCTGCTCAAGGCCAATGGCCTCGACGAGGAGCATTTCAAGCCGCGCGACGTCGCCTGGTACATCAGCGCGCAGAAGGATGCGGGCCTGCGCCCGGCCGCCGTCGAGGCCTGGGACGAACACACGCGGCAGCTGGTGGAGATCTACCGGCTCTACGAGGCGCAGTGCCAGCGGGAGGGCGTGGTCGACTTCGGGGAACTCCTGCTGCGCGGCCACGAGCTCCTCGCCCGCAACGAGGCACTGCTCGAGCACTACCGCGCGCGCTTCGGCCACATCCTGGTCGACGAGTTCCAGGACACCAACCGGCTCCAGTTCGACTGGCTGCGCCGGCTCGCCGGGGGCGGCAACGCGGTGTTCGCGGTGGGCGACGACGACCAGTCGGTGTACAGCTTCCGGGGCGCGGAGGTCGCGAACATGCGCGACTTCGAACGCGCGTTCAACGCGCGCACGGTGATCAAGCTCGAGCAGAACTACCGGTCGCACGGCAACATCCTCGAGGCGGCCAACGCGCTGATCCGACACAACCGCGACCGCCTGGGCAAGGACCTGTGGACCTCCGAGGGCGCCGGCGAGCCGATCCTGCTCTACGAGGCGATGTCCGACAGCGAGGAAGCCGCCTACGTGGTCGACGAGGCGCGCGCGCTGCGCGCGGCCGGCGTGCCCCTGTCGGAGATCGCCCTGCTCTACCGATCGAACGCCCAGTCGCGGGTGCTCGAGCACGCGCTGTTCTCCGCCGGCCTGCCCTACCGGGTCTACGGGGGACTGCGCTTCTTCGAGCGCCAGGAGATCAAGCACGCGCTCGCCTACCTGCGCCTGGTGGCCAACCCCGAGGACGACGCCGCCCTGCTGCGGGTGATCAACGTGCCGGCGCGCGGCATCGGTGCGCGCACGGTCGAGCAACTGGCCGAGACCGCGCGCGTCGCGGGCATCAGCCTGTGGCAGGCCGCCTGCAGCCGCGGCCCGGGCCGGGCCGGCGCAGCCGAGGGAGTCCGCCGCGGGGTCGAGGCCTTCGTGCAGATCGTCGAGCGGCTGCGCTCGGCCTGCGACCAGGCCACGCTGCCCGAGATGATCGAGGCGGTGATCGAGCACTCGGGACTGCGTACCCTCTACGAGGCCGAGCGCGAGGGAGCCGATCGCCTCGCGAACCTCGGCGAGCTCGTCAATGCTGCCGCCCAGTTCGCCGAGGATCCGATGCGCCTGGTCGAACTCTCGCCGGACGCGCCGGCCGACGCCCCGGACCCGGGGGGGGCGACCGAGCCCGACCCGGTGCAGGCGATCCTGGTCCAGTTCCTGGCGCATGCCTCGCTGGAGGCCGGCGAGCACCAGTCGGGCGAGGGCGACGATGCACTGCAACTGATGACCGTGCATGCCTCCAAGGGGCTGGAATTCCACTCGGTATTCGTGACCGGCCTCGAGGAAGGCCTGTTCCCCCACGAGAACAGCCTCGACGACCCGGGCGGCGTCGAGGAGGAGCGACGGCTCATGTACGTCGCGCTCACCCGCGCGCGCCGCCGCCTGCACCTCACGCTCGCGCAGGGCCGCATGCTCCACGGACAGACCCGCTACAACGTGGCCTCGCGCTTCCTGCGCGAATTGCCGACCGCGCTGCTGCGGAAGGTGGGGGGCGGCTGGGAGGATCGCCAGGCGGTGAACCGGTCGGCAGGCACGACCTATCCGCGCGGCGCCGGGGCTCCGGCCGCCGCGCCGGCCCTTCGCGTGCCGCGGCGGCGCGACGACCCCGGGCTGCCGTTTCGCATCGGCCAGAGCGTTCGGCACGCCCGCTTCGGCACCGGCGTCATCGTCGATGCCGAGGGCAGGGGCGAGGATGCACGCGTGCAGGTGAACTTCGGTCGCGACGGGCTCAAGTGGCTGGCCCTCGCCTACGCGAAGCTCGAGGCCGCCTGAGGCAGGCGCCCCCCCCGGCCGAGGCCGTCGTCCTTCCAGCCACCCGGAGGCGGCCGCCGGAGCGCGCTTCGCCGCTAGTCGCGCTCGCCCGGCGCCCGGGGGAGCCTCGATCTCGCGGTTCTCGCCGACAGGCTGCCCGTCGCCCGCGGGCGAGGCGCCATCGCCCGGATCGGCATCCCTCGGCGGCGCCGGGGCGAACACGTCCTCGTACGAGGCATAGACCGTGATGAAACCCACCGGCACCATCACCGCGAGGAGCGCGCCGACGATCGCGAAGGCCACCAGCACCCCGAGCAGCGGCACCGCCGACGAGAGGCCGCTCGCGGCCGCAGCCAGCAGGGCCACGATCGACAGCGCGACTGCGTAGAGCAGGAACGCCCGCCAGTTGCGCAGGCTGGCATCGAAACTCTCGCGCAGCGCCGCCAGCGGCCGCTGGCGATGGAAATGCACGAGCAGCGGCGCGAACCAGGTCGCCATCAGCAGCGGCAGCAGCAGCGCGAGGCCGACCGCGACGCCCAGCAGCGCGCGACCGGTCACCTCGGGCATCGGCTCGCGCGAGGCACGCGCGCCACTCGCCAGCAGGTTCGCCAGGCTCTCGCCCCCGACCTGGGTCATGGCCGACATCGCCAGCACCTGACCGATCAGGTAGACCCCGCCAAGGGTGACCAGATCACCGGTGGCGCCGCGAAACCCGGCGAAGAGGTCCGGCAGCGCGGGCGGGCGGCCAGCCGTCGCCGCGCGCGCGGCCTGCCCGAGCCCGGCGCTGAACACTGGGAACAGGATCCCGAACACGATCGGCCCGACCAGCGGAATCAGGGCACTCAGGGTCATCAGGGCCAGCAGCGCGAACGAGAGCGACATCCACTGCAACGGGGCGCAGCGGTACAGGTGCAGTGCATTCACCAGCCACTGGGCGCCGCGCAGCGGGGCGACGGTGCGCGCTTCGGGCATCGGGGAGTGTGGGGTCATCTCGGCGGGGTGGGCCGCCGCGCGCAGGCGCGGGGCCGTCGGGCGGTGTCAGGGCAGGGGCAAGGGCACGTGTGCCGGATGGGCGAGGTGCCAGGCCAGCAGGTCGCGGAAGTGCGCCGGATCATGCGCGTGCACCAGTTCCCCCGGGCGCGGAAGATGGAAGTCGAACAGCCTGGACACCCAGAAGCGCAGCGCGCCGGCCCGCAGCATCAGCGGCCACGCCGCCCGGTCGTCCGGGCCGAACGGTCGCAGCGAGGCATAGCCCTCGAGCAGGGCCCGCGCCCGGTCGCCATCGAGGCCCCGGGACGGGTTCGCGAAATCCGCCCGGCACCAGTCGTTGACGGCCACGGCCACGTCGAACAGCAACGCGTCCGTGCAGGCGAAGTAGAAGTCGATCACCCCGCTCACCCGGGGGACGCCGCCGGGCGTGGCCGCGAAGAGCACGTTGTCGCGGAACAGGTCGGCATGGACGGGGCCGCGGGCGAGGTTCGCGCCGCGGCGGGCCGCCTGTTCGCGGATCTCCCCCTCGAGCATCGCCCACTCCGCGGCCGGCATGAACGGACGCAGCTGCGGTGCCGTGGCGCTCCACCAGCGCGGGCCGCGCGGGTTGTCCATGGTGCCGCGATAGCTCGCGCCTGCCTGGTGCATGCGCGCGAGCACGCCGCCCACCGCGGCGCAGTGCGCGGCCGAGGGCTCCGTCACCGAGGCGCCGGACAGTCGAGCGACCAGCGCGGCCGGCTTGCCGTTGAGCGTGCCGAACAGCGCCCCCGAGGCATCGGGCATCGGCTCCGGGACGGGCACGCCGCCTGCGGCCAGATGGGCCATCAGCCCCAGGTAGAACGGCAGTTCGCCCGCGGTAAGCTTCTCGAACAGGGTGAGAACGTAGCGCCCGGCGTTGGGTCCGCCATCGGTGCTGAGGAAGTAGTTGGTGTTCTCGATTCCGCTGGCGATGCCCTCGAGCGCGGTGAGGCGACCGAGCCGATAGCGCAGCAGCCAGTCGGCGGCTTGCGTCTCGGTGACGGTGGTGAAGACGGCCATCGCGCAGCGCCGGGGCAGGCCGCTACCAGCTGTGGATCACCCACATCGGCACGCGCACCCGGGAGTCGGGGCCGTCCGCACGGGTGAACTGGCCTTCGCCGAAGTGGTCGACGAGGTAGTAGGGCACGCCTCCGGCGGGCGTGACGCGGATCATGTAGAGGCGACCCTGCAGGCGGAACTCCTCCACCTTCTCGCGCTCGCGCTGGATGATCCTCACCTCCGGTTCCTGCCCCGGCGCCAGCGGCAGGGAGGGCGGCGGAGGCGGCGCGTCCGGAAGCGGCTCGAGCACCGGGGGCCGGGGCTGGGCCGCGACGGGCGGGGCGACGACTGGCAGGGCGACGGCGAGCAGGACCAGGACGAGCAGTCGGCGCATGGCGGGATCCGTTGGGGGAGACAGACGTGGGCGCGGGAAACTGACAGACGCCGATTCTAGGCAACCCTCGCGCCGCCCGCCATCGCGGCGAGGGGCGACCGGGGGCGATCCTTCCCTTGAAAAAAACGCGGCTCCCCCTTTTCTTCCTCCGTGGCATCGTTACACTCTCGGCGAGTCCTCCGCGACGCCTCTGACCGCGGAAGGCGCTACCCGGACTGCCTCATCTCATTCAACGGAGATCACCTGCATGGCTGCCAAGAAGCCCGCCAAGAAAGCCGCGAAGAAACCGGCCAAGAAGGCCGCGAAGAAAGTCGCCAAGAAAGTCGCCAAGAAGGTCGCGCCGAAGAAAGTCGCGAAGAAGAAGTCCGCGCGCAAGCCGAACGCCGCGTTCATGGCGGCCATGAAGCCCAGCGCGATGCTGGCCGCGATCGTCGGCGACAAGCCGCTGTCGCGCCCGGAAGTCACCAAGAAGGTGTGGGCCTACATCAAGAAGAACGGCCTGCAGGACACCGCCAACCGCCGCAACATCAATGCCGACGCCAAGCTCGGCCCGATCTTCGGTGGCAAGAAGCAGGTGTCGATGTTCGAACTCACGAAGCTGGTGTCCAAGCAGCTGTCGTGATCGGGTGGCGCAGCCGCGCTCCGCGGCTGCGCACGGCCCTCCGGGTTTCGTCCTCCCGCCGGCAGGTGGCGGGACGACGGCCCGGATGGCCCTCCGGCGCGTGGACGCGCTAGAGATTGAGCTGGATCTCCCGCTCCTGCGGGGAGGGCGCGAAGCCCCGTCCCTCGTAGTGGTCGAAAATGGCCGAGACCACCTGCGCGGGATCGTCGATGACCTGCACCAGCGACATGTCCTCGGGCGAGATCATTCCCTCGTGGACCAGGCGGTCGCGGAACCAGTCGATCAGGCCCTGCCAGAACGCCTGGCGCACCAGGATGATCGGCATGCGCCGCGTCTTGCCGGTCTGCACGAGCGTGAGCGCCTCGAACAGCTCGTCGAGCGTGCCGAATCCGCCGGGCAGCACCACGTAGGCCACCGCGAACTTCACGAACGCGACCTTCCGCGCGAAGAAGTGGCGGAAGCTCTGGCTCACGTCCTGGTAGGGATTCGGATGCTGTTCGTGGGGCAACTGGATGTTGAGCCCGACGCTGGGGCTGCGGCCGAAGAACGCACCCTTGTTCGCGGCTTCCATCACGCCCGGGCCGCCCCCGGAAATCACGGCGAAACCGGCATCGGACAGCTTGCGCGAGATGTCCTCCGCGAGCATGTAGTAGGCATGGTCGGCCGGCATCCGGGCGCTGCCGAACAGGCTGACGGCCGGCGAGATGCTCGCGAGTCGCTCGGTCGACTCGATGAACTCTGACATAATCTCGAGCACGCGCCACGCCTCGCGCGCGGACTGAAGGCGTCGCGCGAGTTCGGGCTCCTCCGAGGGTGTCAGCAAGGCCGGCAGCTTGTCTCGCATGGGCATCACTCCTCGACCTGTAGACCCCTGTCCCGCACGATGAAGACCCTGCTGCTGGTCGACGCCTCGTCCTACCTCTACCGCGCGTTCCACGCGGTGCCCGACCTGCGCAATGCCGCCGGGGAGCCGACTGGCGCCATCTACGGCGTGATCAACATGCTGCGCCGGCTGGCGCGAGAGGTGCCCGCCGATTATAGGGCCTGCGTGTTCGATGCCCGCGGACCGACGTTCCGCGACGACTGGTACCCGCAGTACAAGGCCAACCGGCCCTCGATGCCCGAGGACCTCGCGCGGCAGGTCGAGCCGATCCACGAGATCGTGGAGGCGCTGGGCTGGCCGGTGCTCGCCATCGAGGGGGTCGAGGCCGACGACGTGATCGGCACGCTCGCCACCCGCGCCCGCTCGCATGGCCTCCGGACCGTGGTCTCCACCGGGGACAAGGATCTCGCGCAGCTGGTCGACGACTCGACCACGCTGGTCAACACGATGAGCAACGAGACGCTCGATCCGGCCGCCGTGCAGGCGCGCTTCGGCGTCCCGCCCTCTCTCATCGTCGACTGGCTGTCGCTGGTCGGCGACACCGTGGACAACGTGCCGGGCGTCGAGAAGGTCGGACCCAAGACTGCCGTGAAGTGGCTGGCCGAGTACGGCTCGCTGGACGGCGTGATCGCGGCGGCGGGTTCCATCAAGGGCGTGGCGGGCGACAACCTGCGCCGTGCGCTCGACTGGCTGCCCACCGCGCGCCGCCTGGTCACCGTGCGCTGCGACGTCGACCTGCCGGCCGGCCCCGAGGATCTCGTCGCCCGCCCGGCCGATGCACAGCGCCTCGCGCTGCTGTTCGACCGCTACGGATTCCGCTCGTGGCTGGCCGAAATGCGCGGGGGGGCGGCATCGTCCGCTGCGCAGGCCGAGGAGGCCGGCGCGCCGGGGGTACCGGTGGCCGATCCGGTCGAGCGACGCTATTCCTGCGTGGCGTCGATCGACCTGCTCGAGCAGTGGATCGCCCGGCTCGAGCAGGCCCCGGTCGTCGCCCTCGACACCGAGACCACCAGCCTCGACCCGATGCAGGCCCGGCTGGTGGGACTGTCGCTGTCGATCGAACCCGGCGAGGCCTGCTACATCCCGCTCGCCCACTGCTACCCCGGCGCCCCGGAGCAGCTCGACCTCGCCGCGACGCTCGAGCGCCTGCGCCCGTGGCTCGAGGACGCCTCCCGGCCCAAGGTCGGCCAGAACCTGAAGTACGACTGCCACGTGCTCGCCAACCACGGCATCCGGCTGGCCGGCATCGCGCACGACACGCTGCTTGAGTCCTGCGTGCTCGAGAGCCATCGCCGTCACGACATGGACGATCTCGCGCTGCGTCACCTGGGCGAGAAGACGATCGCCTACGAGGAGGTCGCGGGCCGGGGCGCCCACCAGATCGGATTCGATCAGGTCGCCGTCGATCGCGCCACCGAGTACGCAGCCGAGGACGCGGACATCACCCTGCGGCTGCACCATGCGCTGCTCCCGCGGATCGCGGCGGTGCCCGCTCTCGAACACGTGTACCGCGACATCGAGATGCCGGTGCTGCCGGTGCTGTTCGAGATGGAACGCGCCGGCGTCCTGCTCGACAGCGAACGGCTCGCCCGCCAGAGCGCGGAGCTGGGCGGCCGCCTGGTCGAGGTCGAACAGCAGGCGCATGCGGCAGCCGGCCAGCCGTTCAACCTCAATTCACCCAAGCAGATCCAGGAACTGCTCTTCGGCAAGCTCGGCATGCCGGTGATCAAGAAGACCCCGGGCGGCACGCCGTCCACCGACGAGGACGTGCTCACGGAACTGGCGCTCGACTACCCGCTGCCCAAGCTGCTGCTCGAGCACCGGACGCTGTCCAAGCTCAAGTCCACCTACACCGACAAGCTGCCGCGGATGATCAACCCGGCCACCGGTCGGGTGCATACCCACTACGCGCAGGCCGGGGCCGTCACCGGCCGCCTGTCCTCGAACGAACCCAACCTGCAGAACATCCCGGTGCGCACGCCCGAGGGCCGGCGCATCCGCGAGGCGTTCATCGCACCACCCGGCATGCGCATCGTGTCCGCCGACTACTCGCAGATCGAACTGCGCATCATGGCGCACCTGTCCGGCGATCGCGGCCTGCTCGAGGCCTTCGCGGCCGGCGAGGACATCCACCGCGCCACTGCCGCGGAGATCTTCTCCACCGAACCGGCCGCGGTCAGCGCCGAGCAGCGGCGCTACGCCAAGGTGATCAACTTCGGCCTGATCTACGGCATGCAGGCCTTCGGCCTGGCACGCCAGCTCGGGCTGGAGCGCGCCGCCGCGCAGCAGTACATCGACCGCTACTTCGCACGCTATCCGGGGGTGGCCGACTACATGAAGCGCACCCGCGAGCAGGCGTACGAAGCGGGCTACGTCGAGACCGTGTTCGGCCGCCGGCTGCACCTGCCCGACATCCGCAACACGAACAAGTCACGGCGCGAAGGCGCCGAGCGCGCGGCGATCAACGCGCCGATGCAGGGCACCGCCGCGGACCTGATCAAGCTCGCGATGGTGGCGGTACATCGCCACCTGCGCGAACACGCTCCGTCGAGCCGGCTGCTGATGCAGGTGCACGACGAACTGGTGCTGGAGGTCGCGGAGTCCGACTGGCCGCACGTGGGCGAGGCGCTGCCCCGGCTGATGACCGGCGTGGCCGACCTCGCCGTACCCCTGCTCGTCGAGATGGGAAGCGGTCCCAACTGGGAGACCGCGCACTAGCGCCCGGGCGTGCGCGGGTGGCAGTCGAGGGGCCGCCGGTCGCGACGGGACTGGCCGATCCCCGCGTGGCGGGAGGCTGCGAAGCCGTGCGGGACGATACCGCTGCGCGGCTGGCGACTACCAGGGCACGTCCACGCCACGACCTGCGGCGAACGCCTCGAGGTCTCGACGCACGCCCGCGGGCAGTGCGATACCGGCGGCCGCCTGCGCCTGGCGACGACGATGGCCGCGCTCGCCCGGCAGCAGGACGGGAGCGTCGCCCGCAGGCGGCAACGCGTGGATCGCCGCCGCGAGTTCGGCGGCCGCCTGCCCGCGCGTGGCCTGCGGCCCCAGGCGACGCGCGTCGATCGCGACCACGAACGCGTTCTGGACGTGCGGGTAGCGCCGCCCCTCGCGCCGCGCCGCCAGCGCCGGGGCAAGGATCGGGTTGCCGGTGGCGAGGCTCGCCACCATCTCCAGCATCAGCGCGAGGCCCGACCCCTTCGCACCGCCCACCGGCAGGAGGATGCTCGCCTGCGCGGCATCGGTCGTGGGCTTGCCACGGGCGTCGAGCGCCCAGTCCTCGGGAATCGCCTCGCCGGAGCGGCGTGCCTGCTTCAGGCGTCCGTTCGACACGCGCGAGGCGGCCATGTCGAAGACCACCGGCTCGGCGCCGGGCGCCCCTGGCGCCGCGATCGACAGTGGCGCGGTCGACAGTGCCGCGCAGGACGCGCCGTGGTAGGCCATCAGGGGCACCGATGCGCTGCCCGCGATGCCGAGCAGCCCTTCGCGGGCCATGCGCTCGGTGTAGCGGCCGATCGACCCGGTGTGGGTGGTGGCCCGCAGCAGCACGCTGGCGCAGCCGGTCGCACCCGCGCGGGCGATCGCCTCGTCGGTGGCGCGGCGCATGCCGACGGCTCCCGCGCATCGATCACCCTCGACCATCGCGAGCGAGGGGAGATCGACCGCCAGCGAGACCGAGGGCCGCGGGTTGAGTTCGCCCGCCTCGATCCAGCCCACGTACTGGGGCAGCCGCGAGACACCGTGGGAATGCACGGCACGAAGATCCGCCCACAGCAGCGCGTCGGCCACCTCCAGGGCGTCGGCGGCAGGCATGCCCGCACCCTCGAGCAGCCCGGCGGAAAACCCGCGCAGCCGGGCGACTGCGACCGGCGCGCTCATCGAGCGCCCGCGGCGACCGGCTCCTCGACCAGCAGCGTCTCGCCGGGACGCACCCGGCTGAACACCACCGGCTCGGTACCGTGGCGAAGCCGGCCCTCCTCGAGCCGCACCGTGGTGAAGCGCGAATGCTCGAGATCCCGCACCCCGGGATGATCGGTCCGGAAGTGGGCGCCGCGCGAATCCTCGCGCTGTTCGGAGGCCCCGCGGATCGCGCGACTGACCAGCAGCAGGTTCTTCAGGTTGAGCCAGTCGTGCCAGGTGACGTTGAACGCCCGCTGCGCGCCCGGCACGGCCACGGCGTCCAGGCGTTCCTCGAGTTCGTCGAGCCGCCCCGCCGCGCGCGCGAGTCCGGCCGCATCGCGCAGGATGCCCACGTCGTCCCACATCACGGCATGCAGCGCGTCGCGCACCTCGGAGAGCACCCCCGCCGATTCCTGCCCGCTGCCGCGAAGGGGCCTGAGCACCCGCCCGGCGGCGGCCGCGAGTGCGTCCGCGTCGGGCTCTCGCAGCTGCCCGTGCGCAGCCACCCACGGCCCCATCGTGTCGCCCGCGATGCCCCCGTAGACGGTGGAGTTGGCCACCCCGTTGCCACCCAGCCGGTTGGCGCCGTGCACGCCTCCGGTGTCCTCGCCTGCGGCAAACAGGCCCTCCAGTTCGGTCGAGCAGTCGGTACGGAAGACCACGCCTCCCATCATGTAGTGCGCGGTCGGCACGACCTCCACGAGGCCGGAGACGAGGTCGAAGCCGCAGTCGGCGCAGCGCTCGACCATGCCCTTGAACTCGCGGCGCACCATCGCCGGGTCCAGGTGGCGCATGGTGATGTACACCCCGCCGTTCGGCCCCGTGTAGCCGCGAAGCATCTGGTCGTACATCGCCCGGCTCACGATGTCGCGCGTGGCGCGCTCGTTGCGGGGATCGTAGGCCTGCATGAAGCGTTCGCCCTGCACGTTGAGCAGGTGTCCGCCGACCCCGCGCAGGCCCTCCTCGATGATCGTGCCGGTGATGCGCGTGGCGGCACCGGCGACCAGCCCGGTGGGATGGAACTGCACCATCTCCATGTCGCGCAGTGCCAGCCCCGCGCGCAGCGCCATCGCCATGCCATCGCAGCTCTTGTCGCCGGAGGGCGTGTGGTACTTGTACATGGTCGGCCCGCCGCCGGTGGCCAGCAGCACCGCACGCGCCTGCACGAAGCGCAACTCGCCCGTACGCACGTCGATCATCAGCACCCCGGCCACCGCTCGCCCGTCACGGCTGCGCACGATCTCCACCGCGCGGTGCTCCTCCAGCCGCCGGATGCCCCGCGACCAGGTCTGCTCGGCCAGGCGATTGATGATCTCGATGCCGGTGAGGTCGCCCTTGTGCACCGTCCGATCGAAGGTCTGGCCGGCGAACGCCTTCTGGTGCACCGTGCCGTCCGGGTTGCGATCGAAGAAGCAGCCCAGCTCGTTCTCGAGCTCGTGGATCCGCTCGACGGCCACCTCGACCAGCTGCCACGCGAGGTCCTGGTCCGGCAGCCACTTGCCGCCTTCGATGGTGTCCATGAAGTGGCGCTCGACCGAATCTTCGGCGGCGAGCGCGACGTTGTAGCCCCCCTGCACCATGCGGGTGCATCCGGACTTGCCGAGCAGCCCCTTGACCGCCACGGTGATGTCCGCGCGCGGGTTGGCCTGGTGGGCATGCAGGGCGGCGAACAGCCCCGCGCCCCCGGAGCCGAGGATCAGGATGTCGGTCTGCAGGCGCTCGATCGTTGCGGGATTCATCACGGGGTCTCCAGCGGATGCTCGGGTCGCGGACGCGCGCAAGGGCGCAGGCGTCCGGGCTGCGCGGCGGGAACGGGAGGCAGGTTCGGGTTCGGGTTCAGGCCTTCACGCCCAGCGCCGCCAGCGCGGCTGCGCGCCGACCGCGCGCCTGTGCGTTGACCTCGGAGTAGAGGCTGCCGCCGTGGCTGTCCATGGCCACCAGCAGCGGGCCGAAGCCGCGGATGGAGAACTTCCACAACGACTCCGGGTTCAGGTCGTGCAGGTCGACGTCCTCGATGCGATCGATCCAGGTCGTCTCCAGCGCAGCGGTGCCGCCGATGATCGCGAGATACACCCCGCCCAGGTCGGCGAAGGCGTCAAGCGACCCCTGGCGCAGGCCGCCCTTGCCGATGATGATGCGCACCCCGTACTGCTCCATCAGCGGCCGGGTGAAGCGCTCCATCCGGTCGGAGGTGGTCGTGCCCACGCAGACCGGCTCGTAGCCGACCGGAGCGGCCACCGTCTCGCCCACCCAGCGCACGTTGGGCGCGGTGTGGATCACCGCATGCCCGCGCAGGTCGAACCGGGTACGGCGCCCCCGGTCGAACATGTGGATCTGGGTGGCGTCGCGGATGCCGTAGAGGGTGTCATGCAGCGTCACGGTGTCGTTGACCCTGAGGGCTCGGACCTGCGCCTCGGTCACCGGCATGTGGAACTCGTGGTGGGCCATGTCGGCTCTCCCTCGCGATCGGCGGCCCCGCCCCGCGGGACACCCTGCGGCGCGGCGATGGGCCATGCGGTTCAGAAGCCCCAGGCGAGGCCGTCCGGGGTCCAGGTGGCGCGGGCCCGCCGTGCCGAGTGGCACTGCATGTTCACCGCGACCGGGTTCATCGTGATGTGGGTGGCGGCCAGCTCGACATGCACCGCGAACGAGGTCGCATCGCCACCGAGCCCCTGGGGGCCCACGCCCAGCAGGTTCACCGCCGCGGTGAGTTCGCGCTCGAGCCTCGCGCCCTCCGCATCCTCGCACGCCGAGCCGAGGGGACGGGTGGCGGCCACCTTGGCCAGATGCACGCAGAGGTCGCCGGTGCCGCCGATGCCAACGCCGACGATGGTCGGCGGGCAGGTCTTGCCGCCGGCATCGAGCACGCAGTCCACGACGAAGGTGCGGATCGCATCCACGCCCTCGGCCGGGATCGCCATGCGCAGCCAGGTGTTGTTCTCGGAGCCGCTGCCCTTCGGGATCATCTCGATCGACAGCTGCCGCGGAACGTCGGAGAAATCGATGTTGATCACCGGCACGCGGGCACCGCAGGAAGTCTGCTCGTTGACGCGGGTGATCGGATGCACGACCGAACTGCGCAGCGGGTGCTCGCGCGTCGCGCGCTCGCATCCGGCGCGGATCGCCTGCTTGAGGTCGTGTCCGTCCACCTCCACGCCGCGACCGATCAGCACGTTGTAGATCGGCAGCCCGGTGTCCTGGCAGAGCAGGTTGTCCGCCGATTCGGCGACCGCGATGTTGCGCACCATGGTCGCGAGCACCGAACGGCCGGTCGGCGAGGTCTCGCGGGCCGCGAGGCCCTCGAACCCCCGCTTGATATCCGGCGGAAGGATCTTCAGCGCGCGGATGTAGAGCTCCTTCGCGGCGTCCTCGACGGCCTTCAGGTCGATTCGCATGCGGCACTCCTGCAACAGGCCGGGCGTGCGCCTCGCACCGCCCGGCCCGGGACTAGCGGGCGGTGATCTTCCGCTCGCGGATGATCGCGCCCCAGCGGCCGATCTCCTCGTTGATGTACTTCTGGAACTCCTCGGGCCGGTTGCCCACCGCGTCCATGCCCAGGCCCGACACGCGCTCGCGGAAGGCCGCCCCCGAGGCGACCTTCTGGATCTCGTCGGCCATCCGCCCGATCAGGGCCGGGGGCGTGCCGCGCGGCACCGCGACGCCGAACCAGCCCATGTTCTCGAAGCCCGGCACGCCTGCCTCGGCCACCGTCGGCACGTCGGGCAGCGCCGCGGACCGCTTCGGGCTGGTGATCGCGAGCGCGCGCAGCTTGCGATCGCGCAGGAAGTTGATCGCGGCGCCGAGGTTGGGCGGAGCCCAGTCGATCTGGCCGCCCAGGAGGTCGGCGATCGCCGCGGCCTCGCCCTTGTAGGGCACGTGGGTCGCCTCGATCTTCGTCGCGAACAGGAAGTTCTCGCCGGCGAGGTGCACCTGGCTGCCCACCCCCGCCGAGCCGTAGCTCAGCTTGCCAGGCGCCGCGCGCATCGCGGCCAGCAGATCGCCCAGCGACTGGAACTTCGAGTTCGCCGCAACCGCGATCACCTGCGGCCCGCTCGCCACCAGCGACACCCCGACGAGATCCTTGCCCGGATCGTGGCTCAGCTTCGCGTACATGTGCTGGTTGGCCGTGAGCACGCTGCCCGAGGCGAAGATCTGGGTGTAGCCGTCCGGGTTGGCGCGCGCGACCAGTTCGCTCGCGATCGAACCACCGGCCCCGGCCCGGTTCTCCACCAGCATCGCGTGAGGCCAGCGCTCGGTGAGCCCCTGCGCCAGCAGGCGCGCGACCACGTCGGTGGCGCCGCCGGGCACGAAGGGCACGATCAGGCGGACGGGCTTCTGCGGGAAGGACTGGGGTTGCGCCACCGCGCCGCCCGCGTGAAGGCCGGCCAATCCCAGCACTGCCAATGCCGTGAGGGTTCTGCCCAGCGACCTGATCACCATGCTCTCCTCCTGGTCGACCGCGAAGGTCGGGTGTGGTTTGCGGGAGATTCGTCCCGGATCGTCTCAGCCCACGTTCAGCGCGAACAGCAGCCCCGCGGCCAGCGCCGCGGCCACTGATGCCGCGAACAGCGACTTCTGCCACTCCCGCCAGGGGAGGAATTCGAGCGCGAGCAGGCGCAAGCCTCCGGCCAGGTGCGCGGCCAGCGCGACCACCAGGCCGAACTCCGCCAGTTTCACGGCGGGATGATCGGCCCACGAGAGGAACCCGTCCAGCGCCGCGGGCCCGGAGAGCGCCTGGCCGAGCGCCCAGAAATGCAGCGGCAGGAACGCCGCGAGCGCAAGGCCCGACACACGGTGCACGAGGAAGGCCCAGTAGGCCGGATGGTTGCGGGAACGCCACGCCCGGCTGCTCACGCGAACTCCCCCTCGTGGCCGCGATCGGCCGCACGCCGCTTGCGCGCGATGCACGCCGCGGCGAACCGCGCGCCTGCGTGCCGCGGACTCATGCGCCCCCCGGGGCATAGACCGCCCAGGCGGCGCGCAATCCCCAGGCCAGCAGGCCTGCGGCCAGCGCCGCGGTGCAGGCCTCCAGCAGGCGCCCCCGCCAGCCCAGGGTCTCGGCGATCACGTTGCGAAGGCCGATCGGCAGGTGCACCGCGATCGCCACGACGAAGCCGGCGTAGAACAGGAACCAGGGCAGGTTGCCGCGGGTGCGGTCGAGGATCTCGGCCGCCGACAGCCCGCTGCGTACCGCGTAGATCATGGTCGCGAGGTGCACCACCACCGCGAAGGCCAGCACCACGGCGGACATGCGCTGGGCGAACCACAGCCCGGCCTGCGCGCGCGGACTCACAGTTCGCCCCGCAGCAGCGCGCGGGTGGTCTCGCGCTTGAGCCCCGCGATCGCCGAGGTGAGCGGCAGGTGCTTGGGGCAACGCTCGGTGCAGCTCATGTGGGTGTGGCAGGCATGGCAACCGGCATCGCCGGCCACCGCCGCGAGGCGCTCCCGGCGGGCGGTATCGCGCACGTCGTTGACGAGCGTCCACGCGCGATTCATCGCGGCCGGCCCGAGGTAGTCGGGCTTCCACTCGACCACGTCGCACGACGAGTAGCACACGCCGCAGCCGATGCATTCGATGCCCAGGTCGACCTGTCGACGCTCCTCGCTCTGCGGCTCGACCACCGCGAACGGTTCCTGCCGGCTGCGGGTGCCCGAGAACTGCCCGCGCGCGCGCGCCCACTTGTCGAAGAACGCGCTCATGTCGGTGGCGAGATCGCGGATCACCGGGAGGTTGCGTAGCGGCGCGACTTCGAGCCGGCCGCCCTCCGCCACCTTGTCCACGTGCGTGCGGCAGGTCCAGCGGGCCTCGCCGTTGACCACCATCGCGCAGGAACCGCAGACCCCGACGCGGCACGCGAACCGGTAGCCGAGCGTCGGGTCGCAGTGGCGCTGGATATGGGTCACCACGTCGAGGACGGTCTGGCTGGGCTGGCGCGGCACCTCGAAGGTCTCGAAACGTCCGTCACCGGCCGCCACGCCTCCCGGTCCGCTGCTGCGCCACACCGACACCTTCAGCACCGAGCCTGCATCACCTGCCATCGATCAGCCTCCTGCACGCGCGTTCAGGGCGCACGTACCGTGACATCCACCGTCTGCACCGAGTGGTTGCCCATCCCGGCGGTGTTCCATTCCGCCTCCAGCGGCTGCACGCTGCCGTCGGCCGCATGCGCCCGGCACTGCAGCCGGTGGCGTCCCGGCTGCGCCTGCCAGCGGAAGCGCCAGGCCCGCCACGCGTAGCGGTGTCGCCCCGCCTCCGACACCTGGGCATCGTGCCACTGCCCGTCGATGCCGACCTCGACACGGGTCACGTCCACGCCACCGCCTGCCCAGGCCCTCCCGTGCAGCACCACCGGCCCGGCATCGAGGCAACGCTCGCGCGTGTACCAGTCGGGCATCCCGGGCGGCACCATCAGGCTGCGTACCCGCTGCGTCGTCACCGGCACCCCGGGGTCGCCCGCATGCCGGCGGTAGTGGTAGCCGACCGCCTGCTGGAAGCCATCGAACGCGCGGTCGAGCACCTCGATGCGCGCGAGCCATTTCACGCTCGCCATCCCGTACCACCCCGGCACCAGCAGCCGGCACGGATAGCCATGCTGCGGCAGCAACGGCGCGCCGTTCATCGCCCAGGCCAGCAGCACGTCTTCCGTAGTCGCATGCGCGAGCGCCAGGCTGCGGCCGTAGTCGTGTTCGACACCGCGGTCGAATCCGCGGTCCGCGCCGAGGAAGGCCACCTCCACCGCGTCGCCCAGCGGTCCCGCCTGCTCCAGCACGCGGGCGAGCGGCGTGCCCGTCCACTCGGCCGTACCCACCGCCTCGTTCATCCACGGCATGCTCGGATAGCGCGGACGCATCCGACCGCGCCCGTTGCCCGCGCACTCCATCGTCACCCGCAACGTGCGCGCCGGCAGGCGCTTCAGGTCGTCCAGCGCGATCGACAGCGGGCGCTCGACGCGCCCGCCCACCTGCAGCCGCCAGGTGCCGGCATCGAGATCAGGGATGTCGAAGTGCGACAGCAGGTAGTGCAACCCGACGGGGGTGACTTCGTAGCGCAGCGCCTCGAGCGGCATGCCCGGGTTGCGATTGGCGAGCGCCACCTCCTCCGCCGCGAAGTCGCCCTCGACATGCGGGCGCGACCCGCGGTCGTCGAACGGACCGGCCGCGGCATTCCCCATGCTCAGGCGCTCTCGAACAGCCGGGTCAGCACGAACTCGCGATGGCCCAGCGCCTCGGCTGCGGTCAGGCGGCCGTTCGCCGTGCGGAACATGCACTCGAGCAGCGCGTCCCCGGCCTGGTCCGGGTTCATCTCCTTGCGCAGCAGGCCCGAGACATCCACGTCGATGTGCTCGGACATGGTGCGCACCGTCCGCGGGTTGGCGCACAGCTTGATCACCGGCAGGATCGGGTTGCCGATCACGTTGCCCTGGCCGGTGGGGAAGAAGTGCACGGTGTAGCCCGAGGCCGCGCACAGCGTCACCATCTCGGCGGCGGCCGACGAGGAGTCCATGAACCACAGGCCCGGATGCGAGGGCTCCTCGGCCTTGTCGAGCACCCCGTCGACCATGCACTTGCGGCCGATCTTCTGGATGTTGCCCAGCGCCTTCTCCTCGATGGTGGTGAGGCCGCCGGCGATGTTGCCCTTGGTGGGCTGCGACTCGGAGAGGTCGTTGGTCTTCCAGCGGTTGATCATGTCCTGGTAGCGGTTGAACATGAACATGAACCGCTCGCGGACCTCGGGGGTACGGCAGCGGTCGGCCACCAGGTGCTCGCCGCCGGTGATCTCGGAGGTCTCGCCGAACACGAGCGTGACGCCGTGCGGGTAGAGCTTGTCGAACGCGTTGCCGACCGTGGGGTTGGCGCCGCAACCCGAGGTGGTGTCCGATTCACCGCATTTCGTCGACACCCACAGGTCCTTGAGGGGACGCTCCTCGCGCCGCTTCTCCGAGGCCCACTGCACGTACTCCTTCGCGGCCATCGATGCGCGGCGGATGGTCTCGTGGTCCCCGTGGCCCTCGATGCCGAAGCCGGTGACCGGCTTGCCGGTGGCCGCGATGCCGTCGACGATCTTCTTGGTCCAGCCATCCTCGATGCCGATCACCACCACCGCGGCGACGTTCGGGTTGGAACCGGTGCCGATCAGCGTGCGGAAGTGCAGGTCGAGGTCGGCGCCGAACTGCAGGCGCCCGTAGGGATGCGGGAGCGCGAGCGCGCCCTTGATGTTGTGGGCGACCGCCTCGGCCGCCGCGTTCGACAGGTCGTCGACCGGCAGGATGATCACGTGGTTGCGCACGCCGATACGGCCGTTCTCGCGCTTGTAGCCCCAGAAGGTGGCTTTGCTCAGATCCATTCGCAATTCTCCAGTCCATGCCGCGCGCGACGCGCGCGATCAGGGCCGGCGAGCCGTCGGCTCACCAGCGCTTGGTCTTGATGTTGTGCACGTGCGCGTGTTCGCCGCGCGCGATCGGGGCCACCACCTTGCCGATGTCCACGCCGTACTTGATCACCGTGTCGCCCGGCTTGTAGTCCGCGAGCGAAACCTTGTGGCCGATCGGGATGTCGCTCCTGGCGACGACGCGGATCTCCTTGTCCTGTTCCATGATCCAGCCGGTCAGTTCGTTGCCGGCCTTCACGCCCTCGACGACCACGACGCCCACGCCGTCGCCGTCCTCGTGCACCACGAAATGAATCATCTTTCCTCCGGGGATGAGGCGGCCCGAGCCGCCCGTGCCTTGCGCGGCCGGCCTCGCGCGATCCGCGAGGGCCGTGCCACAGGAGCGCGCAGGATAGAGACAGCGGCCGCGCGAGTCAAACAACTCATATAGATGACTGCCCCTGTCGACCGACCGCCGGGCTGCGATACACTGCCGCCCTCGCATCGTCGCGGTTCGTCCGTGCCCGCCACCCCCCCTTCCAAGCCCGCCGCGCGCCGTCGAGCCGCGACACGCCCCGAGTCCGGCCCCGGACTCGGCGACGGGCCGCTCTACCTGGGGCTGCAGCGCAGCCTCGCGCGCTCGCTCGCCGAGCGCCGCTGGCCCCCGGGCAGTGCGCTGCCCTCGGAGACGCGCCTGGCGGCCGAGCACCGCGTGTCCATCGGCACGGTGCGCAAGGCGATCGACGCGCTGGTGGCCGGGGGCATGCTCGTGCGGCGCCAGGGACGCGGCACCTTCGTCGCCTCGCACACGCCAGACCGGCTGCTGTTCCACTTCTTCCACGTGGTGGCCCGCGACGCGCCCGCGGCCAGCCCGCGCGAACTGCCCTCGACGCGACTGCTGTCCTTCCGCCACGCGCGCGCCGGCGCCGGGGTCGCCGAGGCGCTGGCGATCGCCCCCGCCGCGCGCGTGCTTCGCGTGGAGAACCTGCTGCACCTGCAGGGGCGTGCCGTCCTGTTCGACGAGATCACGGTGGCCGCGGCACGCTTCCCCCGGCTCGATCGCGCCCGCCTGGAGCGACGCGAAGGCACCATCTACGGGCTGTACGAATCCGACTACGGCATCGACGTCGTGCGCAGCACCGAGCGACTCTCGGCCGTCGCCTGTCCGGCACGCATCGCGCGCCTGCTCGGGCTCGCGCCCGGCGACCCGGTGCTGCGCATCCGCAGGGTCGCCTACGGCTGGGGCGACCGGCCGGTGGAGCACCGCGTGTCGTGGGTGGATACGCGCACCCACGAGTATCTTTCCGACCTCTGGAAGCGCGGCCCGGACCCGCGCGGGTAGCCGATAGCGGGTCGCCGCCCCGCCCCGGGACGGCAGGCGCGTCGCACGATCGGACCGTGGTCGGCGCCCGCGGCGGCAGGCGAGCGGGCAGGGCGCGCCGGTCCCCGGCCCGGGGGGGCGGATTGCCCGCAGGCGAGCCGCGCGGCACGATGCCGGCGGCGCGACCCGGATGGCGGCCCGCACGGCGGATGCGGCCGTGACATCCCGTTACACCTTCGCGGCCGATTCGGGTGCGCTTTCCGACCGCAGGCTGCGTTAATGTTGTCGAGTCGATCCTCCGCGCAACCCGCCATGCCCGACTGCCGCCGCTCCACCCCGCCCCGCCGGCCGACGATCCTGCCCGCGCTCGCGCGGACGATCGGCACGGTCGTGCTGGCCGCGGGCGCGGGCCTGGGCGCGAGCGTCGCGGCCGCGGCCGCGCCTGCTGCCACGGACTCGGCGGCCGTCTATCGCGCCGCGAGCCGTCTCGGCTACTGGCCAGCGCCCCAGACCGTCGCGGCCATCGCCGCGCATCCGGGTGGCGCACGCGGCTGGGCCCTGGAGGCCGTCGACCGCGCCCTCGCCGCCAGCCGACAGCCGCCGCCGCTGACCGACGCATTCCCCACGCTCCAGCGCAGCGTCCCCGAACTGTTCGCCGCGGCCCGCGCGGAACGCGAGGCCCGGCAGCAGGCGGCCCGGGCATTGCCGCCGGGTTCCGACATGAACGCCGCCGCGTTGCCTCCCGTCGCCCGCGCCAACGCGCAGGAGGCCGCGGCCTGGAGGATGCGGGCCTGCGCCGACCCGGCGTTCGAGGACCCGCTGCTCGCGCGGCTGACCGAGTTCTGGTTCAACCACCTCAACGTGTCGGTGGGCAAGGGGGGCTCGCGCCCGTTCGTGGGGCACTACGCACTGCACGCCATACGCCCGCACGTGCTGGGACGCTACGAGACGCTGCTGCTCGCGAGCGCGCGGCACCCGGCCATGCTGTTCTACCTCGACCAGGTACAGAACGTCGCCACCGGCGCCCGCGGACCCGGGGGCGTGTCGCGGGGTCCGAACGAGAACTACGCCCGCGAACTCCTGGAACTGCACACGCTGGGCGTTGCCGGCGGCTACGAGCAGCGCGACGTGCGCGAGCTCGCGCGCGTGCTGACCGGATGGACGGTCGACCCCGAAGGCGCCACCGGCTTCCGCTTCGTCCTCGCCCGCCACGACCATGGCGTCAAGCAGGTGCTCGGCCTCACGCTCTCCGGGGCGGGCGAGGCCGAGGGCCAGCGCGTGATCGCGCTGCTCGCGCAGCATCCGGCCACGGCGCGACGCATCGCCGAGCGCCTTGCGCGCACCTTCGTCGCCGACGATCCGCCGCCCTCGGTGATCGACCGGCTTGCCGCCGAGTACCGGGCGGGCGCCGGCGACCTGCGCCGCGTGATGCGGGCGCTGGTGGACTCGGCCGAATTCTGGGACCCGTCGAACACGCTGTTCAAGACCCCGATCGACTATGCCTGCTCCGCGCTGGGAGCAACGCTGCAGGCGGCCGAACCGCCGCAGGCGGGTCCGCGCGGGCGCACCGGGGCGGCGCTGGGCTTCCTGTTCGGCGCAGGCCAGCCGATGAACGCGTGGCAGACGCCGGACGGCTATCGCACCGATGCGGCAACGTGGATGGCACCCGAGGCCATCACCCGCCGCGCCGATCTCGCCGCCACGCTCACCGCAGGCGGTACCGGCGCCATCGCACTCGAGCAGTTGCTGCCTTTCCTGTCCGCGCCCACGCGCGACCGCGTGCTGCGCGGGCCGACCGCCCTGCAGCCGGCGCTGGCCCTGGCGAGCCCCGATTTCATGCGCAAGTAACCGGCGAGCACCCCGACATGTCGCCACCCCGTGATCCCAGCCGCTCCCGCGTCGTCTGCAGCGCACCGGTCGCCCGGCCGCGCGATGGCGCCCGCCCGCCCATCGCACCCCTCCCGCCCCGCACCGCTTGCGGCAGCTCGGCGTCGAACGCCCCCGGGGCACGCGCCAGCCCTCCGGGCGCAGCGAACCCGCACCCGGTGGTCTCCCCGACCGGGGCGGCCATCGGCCTGATGCCGGCACGCCACCGTCGCCCGTCGCACGACCCGGGGCGGCGCCGCTGGCTCGCCGGAGGCTTGTCCGCGGGGCTGCTGGGCGCGACGCCGGGCCTGCAGGCGGCGGACACCCGTGGGGCCGATCCCGCGGGTCGTCTGGTCGTGGTCTTCCTGCGAGGCGCGTACGATGGCCTGTCGGCGCTGGTGCCGTGGTCCGATCCGGCCTATGCCTCCCTGCGACCGACCATCGCCATCCCGCCGCCCGACGGCACCCCGGATGCCGCGCTCGAACTCGATGCCCGGTTCGGGTTGCACCCGGCACTGGCCCCGGTGCTGCCCCTGTGGCGCGAGGGCTCGCTGGCGTTCGTGCCGACGGCGGGCTCGCCGGATCCCACCCGCTCGCACTTCGAGGCCCAGCACCACTGGGAAACCGGGCTTCCCGGGCACAGCACCGAAGCGCCTGGCTGGCTCAATCGGCTGATCGCCGACCCCGCCCGCGCGCCCGACCGGGTGCGCCTGATCGGCGTGGGCGAGGCCAATCCGCGCATCCTCGCCGGCACCGCGCGCGCACGACTGGTCCAGCGCGGAGAGGGTGCCACCCGGCCGGGCGTCATCGCCAACGAGCGCGTGCGCGAGGCCCTTGCCGACCTGTATTCCGCGGACGATCCGCTGGGTCGCGCCTTTCGCGAAGGCATGGCGAGTCGGCTCGCCACCGCCCGGGAACTCGCCAGCGAAGCACGGGCCGCCGACAACGGCGCCGCGCCCAGCGCCACGGGCCTCGCGCTCGACGCCCGCCACCTCGCCACCCTGATGCGCAACGATCCCGCTCTCCGGGTGGGCTTCCTGTCGGCGGGCGGCTGGGACACCCACGCCAACCAGGGAGCCGCGCGCGGGCTGCTCGCGAACAACTTCGCCGCGCTGGGGCGGGCCCTGGTACAGCTGCGCGCGGACTTCAACCGGCCCGACGACCTGATCGTGGTGCTGAGCGAGTTCGGACGCACCGCAGCGGAGAACGGCTCGCGGGGCACCGACCACGGGCGAGGCAACGCGCTGTGGCTGATCGGCCAGCGGGTGGCGGGCGGGCGGGTGCACGGGCGCTGGGAAGGCATGGCCGCCGGGCAGCTCAACGAGGGGCGTGACCTGCCCGTGCTGCACGATTTCCGCTCGGTGCTGGCGCAGGTGCTGGTGCACGGCCTCGGGCTGCCGGAGTCGCGACTGTCCGACGTCTTCCCGGGCGCGCGCTGGGACGCCTCGCTCGACGGCCTGGTCCGGCGCGCCTGAGCCTCCCCTGGACGCCGCCGGCGGCGTCAGCCGCGCCGCAGCACCGGCGCCGGGTGGGACTCGATCAGGACGTTCACGCAGGCGGGAAGCCCGCTGCTGCACGCACGTGCGAGCGCCCCGGGCAGATCGTCGGCGGTGGTCACGAACTCGCCGTGGCCGCCGAAACCCTCCGCCACCCGGTCATAGCGGGTCGGCAGCAGTTCGCAACCCCGGGCGCGCGCCGCCCCGTACTCGCGCAGCTGGATCTGGTGCTCGGCATTCCAGCACTGGTCGTTGCCGACGACCGCGACGAAGCGCGCCCCCGAGCGCACGGCGGTGTCGAACTCCGCGGGATGGAAGCCGAAGGTACCGTCTCCCAGCACCGCGACGACCGTCGCACCGGGACGCGCAAGGCTCGCGGCCACCGCGAAGGGCAGTGCCGATCCGATCGAGCCCGCCACCCCGTTGATGATGCGCGTCGGCGCGCGCAGGCAGGACTGCGCCCATTGCCCGATCTCGCCGCCGTCGACGACCAGTACCGCGGAGGGGTCGGCATCGAGCAGCGGCTGGAGCGCGCGGCACATCTGCACCGGGTGCAGCCGCCCCGGTTCGCGGGCCGCCACGGTCTCCCACGCGGGCGGGCGCCACGCGACGGCCGTCGCGACCCTCGCCGCCCAGTCCGGGGCGATCGGCCCGCCGCCCCGGGCAGCGGCCTCGGCCAGCGCCTCCAGCGCGTGGACCGCGGCGGCCACGGCGCTCAACTCGACTCGTCCCGCGCCCAGTGCGCGCTGGGCCCGAGCGATCATCGCCGGATCCGGATCGATCACCGTCACGGCGGCGCCCGTCGGGAGGGCGGCGCCCAGGCGCAGCGTGAAGTCGATCGGCTTGCCGACCAGCACGACCTGATCGGCCTCGGCCAGCACTTCGGCGAAAGCGCCGAGCGAGGGATCGTTGACGCCCCGCGGGCTCTCCATGCCGAGGACGGGCACGCCGGCCGCATCGGCGAGCGCGCGGACCGCCGCCTGCGCACCGCCCGCCATGCACGCGGGCCCGGCGAGCACCAGCGGACGCCGGGACTGGCGGAGTCGATGCACGATCGCGTCGGCGGCCACCGCAGGCAGCGGCGCCGACGCGGGGGCGCCCGGCGCCCGCACCCGCGCGGCCTCGCGGTCGACGACCGCACCCTCGAGCACGTCGCTGGGGAGCGACAGGTACACGGGTCCCGGCCGGCCCGCGCGCGCGATCGCCACCGCCCGCGAGAACGCGTGCCCGACCTCCTGCGGCGCGGTCGCGCAGAGCGAGGCCTTGACCAGCGGCGCGGCCAGCGCGACCTGGTCGATCTCCTGGAACGCACCGCGCCCTGCATCGGCAAGCGGGGCCTGCCCGGAGAGCAGGACCATCGGCGACTCGGCCGCGAGCGCGGTGTAGAGCGCCGATATCCCGTTCGCGTGCCCCGGGCCGCCGGTGAGCAGCGCAACGCCGGTCGCGCCCGTCAGCCGCGACCAGGCGTCGGCCATGTGCACGGCCGCACCCTCGTGGCGCACATGCACGAGATCGACGCCCGCCTCGAGCAGCGCGTCGTAGAGCACCATGATGTGGTTGCCCGAGAGCGAGAACACCCTGTCCACGCCCTCGCCCGCCATCGCGGCCGCGAGCGCGTCGGCGCCCCGGTCAGGTCGCTGCCCGCTTCCCGTTGCCATCGCATCCCCCCGTGACCTGGCCTGTTCGTGCAGGCGTCCAGTCTACGGTACCGACGGCGGCGTTGCCGATCGTCCCGGACGCGCGGATGATCGCGGCCGCCTCCCTGGCCTTCAGCCGCCTGCGAGTGCGCGCCGCGCCCGGTCGCGCAGCACGGGCTCGCGCGACTGCCGCGCGACCGCCTCGAGTTCGGCCCGCGCCGCCTCGCGCAGCCCTGCCCGCTCGAGGTTTCGCGCCGCCCGCAGGCGGGCTTCGAGCGCCAGCGCGTCGACCGGTCCCGCGGCCGCCGCGGCGAGATACCCGGAAGCCGCCTGCGCGAACGCGGCGTCCGGCGGCAGTACCGTCGGTCTTGCGCTGGCCGCCGAGCCACCGGCCCGATCGGGGCGCCCTTGCAGTCCCTCGGCCTCCGCCGCACGCGCCCGGGCGAGCAGCAGCGGGCGGGCGAGCGCCGCAGGGGCGTCGACGCCCTCGAGCAGCCCGAGGGCCTGGGCCGAGGCACCGGCGTCGGTCATCCGTTCGGCCAGCTCGATCAGCCGCGTATCCGCAGTCGCGGTCCCGGCCCCGGTTGCCGCGCGCCAGCGCCGTACGGCCTCCTCGTGAGACCCCGAATCCGAAAGAACCCGAGAGAGCGTGAGCGCCCACTCTCCCGACCCGCCCGCGGGTGGGGCAGGCAGCGATCGCCAGTAGGCAGCCGCCATGCCGGGCTCGCCCGCCGCAGCGGCCAGCGCGCCCAACTGCCGCGCCAGATCTTCCGGTAGCGTATCGGTCGGGGCGGCGGATCCCGGGGGCGGAAACAGCAGCAGCGCCGCTCGCCCGAGACCCGACTCGCGCAGCGAGATCACCCACTGCAGGCGCGCGTGCTCGCGCGTGCTCGCGGCCGCGCCACCGGAGGCCAGCCCCGCGAAGAGGGCCCGCGCACGCGGCGGATCGGTCGCCGCCAGACGAGCGGCATCATCCATCCAGCCGAAGTCGTCGCCGGTCAGCAACTGGCGCTCGGTCGCCGCGCCGACCGCAGCCGCCTGCAGGTCACCGCGCAGCACCCCCGCCTGCCCGGTTCGATCGGACGGCTCCCGCGCGCCTCCCGCGCGGGCACCGGTGTCCCGGAGCGTCTCCCCCGCCGCAACCAGCCGCGTCCCGGCCTCGGCGACCAGCACGGGGTCCCCGCCCGACCGACCGATCTCGCGCGCCATCCGCCAGAACCAGCCGGGCGCGCGAGCGGGCAGCGAACTGCGGATCCTGCGGGCGACCTCCACCGGCGCGCTCACGCCGAGGCGAGCCTGAAGCAGCAGTCGCTCCGGCGAGTCGGCAGCGAGCAACGCCACCAGTGGCAGCGCCTCGCGACTGCGGCCGGCCTCGGCCAGCAGGGCAGCCATCTCCGCGACCGACGCCGCATCGGCCTGCGGATGGTCGAGCCGCCAGCGCAGCAGCGCGGCGTAGGCCTCGTCGACCAGGCCGTCGGCGAACAGGCTGCGGACCACGAGACGCCGCGCATGCTCCCGGGCGCCCTCGGGCGCGTCGGCCAGCCAGATCGCGGTGGCCGCGAGTCGACGCGCGCGCGCGGCCCCGGCATCGCCGCCTAGCAGTCGGAGCGCAGCCTCGGCACCGGCCAGCGCTTCGGTCGCCTCGATCCTTCCGGTGCGCGCCAGCGCCTCCGCGCTCGCCACCCGCAGGCGATCCGCCTGCTCGCCCGGCGGCATCCGGCGGGCCGCGTCGGCGCGCAGGCGGAGGGTGTCCGGACCCGGGGGAGCGTGCTCGAGCCGCGCGAGTGCGAGTGCGGGAGCGCCCGACGCCAGCAGGCGCACGGCGGCCTCCCGCGGGTCCGACGCCTCGGGCGCCAGTCGATCCCGAGCCCACGGGACTCCCGGCTGGAACGCTCCGACGACGATCAGCAACCCGAGGGCGGCTGCCGCGCGGCGACGTACGCCGCGGCTGCAGGACCCCACCCACCGGACAGGCACGACCGACAGCGTGCGGACCGCGGTCCGCACGCAGCGCTCAGCCCTGCTCGCCGGACTCGGCCGCCGCCGGTGCTGCCACCGCGGCGGCCTTGGCGCCGCGCGCCACCAGCTTCTCGCGGATCCGCGCCGACTTGCCGGAGCGCTTGCGCAGGTAGTAGAGCTTGGCGCGCCGCACATCGCCACGGCGCTTGATCTCGATGCCGGCGATGGCCGGCGAGTAGGTCTGGAACGTGCGCTCCACGCCCTCGCCCGAGGAGATCTTGCGGACGATGAACGAGGAGTTCAGGCCGCGGTTGCGCTTTGCGATCACCACGCCTTCGTAGGCCTGGACGCGCTTGCGGTCGCCTTCGACCACGTTGACGCTGACCACCACCGTGTCGCCGGGCGCGAAATCGGGGATGTTACGCCCCAGGCGGGCGATTTCTTCCTGTTCGAGCTGCCTGATCAGATCCACTGTGCTGCTCCTTCGCGTATCGGGCGATCAGAGGTCCCGCGGGACATGATTCGCCGGTTCTTGTTCGGCCCCACCCGCCTTCAGCGGGCGAGTCCCACCTCGCCACCCGCCTGCTCGCGACGGAATTCGTCGAGCAGCCGGGTATCGGTCTCGTCCAGTCGGCGGCGCTGCAGCAGGTCCGGCCGACGCTGCCAGGTGCGCCCGAGCGACTGCTTGCGCCGCCAGCGCGCGATCGCCGCGTGATCGCCCGACAGCAATACCGGCGGCACCGCCAACCCCTCGTATACCTCGGGACGCGTGTAGTGCGGGCAATCGAGCAGGCCGTCGACGAACGACTCCTGCTGCGCGGACCCGGCGTCGTTCAGTGCGCCGGGCAACTGGCGGATCACGCAGTCCATCAGCACCATCATCGCCAGCTCGCCGCCGGAGAGCACGTAGTCGCCGATCGAGATCTCATCGTCGACGCGGCGCGCGATCACCCGCTCGTCGACGCCCTCGTAGCGGCCGCCGAAGAGCACCACGCCCGGGTGCGCGGCGAGGTCGAGCACCGCCCGATGGTCGAGCGGGCGGCCCTGGGGGGTGACATGCACGACCCGCGGCCGGGTAACGCCCTGCTCGTGCTGCCGCCCCAGCGCCGCGTCGATCGCAGCCTCCAGCGGGGCGGCCATCATCACCATGCCCGGTCCGCCCCCGTAGGGCCGATCGTCGATCGTGCGGTAGTTGTCGCGGGCGAAATCGCGCGGGTTCCACAGGCGAAGGTCGTAGCAGCCCTGCTCGCACGCGCGACGGCTGATGCCCCAGCGCGTGAGCGCATCGAACATCTCGGGGAACAGCGTAATGGCGTCGAAATGCATCATCGCGTGCGGATCAGCCCCGGCGCGGGGCCCTCAGACGGGTTCCTGCCAGTCCACCTCGATGCGGCGCACGGTCAGGTCCACCCGACCCACGTGCCGCTCGACGAAGGGCACCAGCCACTGCCTCGGTCGGCCCTTCGCATCGCGCTCCGGGCGGTCGATCACCAGTACGTCGTGGGCTCCGGCTTCGATCAGGCCGCTGACCGTACCGACCAACCGGCCCTCCCGGTCGACCGCATCGAGCCCGATCAGGTCGTCCCAGAAATACTCCCCTTCCCCTGGCGCCGGCAGCGCGCTCCTCGGCAACGCCACCGGGCACCCCCGCAACGCCACCGCGGCATCGCGATCGACCACACCTTCGAACAGGGCAATCAGCCCCGAACCGTGTGGCTGCGCCTCGAGCACCTCGACCGGCCCTGGCGCCCTCGCCGGGGCCTCGCGGACGCGCGAGGCCGGGGCCTGCAGCCACCACCGCTCGTGGTCGAGCAGCGCATCGGGGTCGGTCGAGAACGTCTGGACCCGCACCCACCCCTGCACGCCGAACGGGGCGCCCACGCGCCCCATCACGACCCAGCGTTCGGTCTCAGGCGGCGGCAGCGGCCGGCTGGGCACGGCACTTGCGGGCAAGCCGGGCGACCGTGTCGGTCGGCTTCGCGCCCTTGGACGTCCAGTGCTCGAGGCGGTCGAGTGCGATGCGCAGACCTTCCTCGTGGGCGGCGGCCTTCGGGTTGTAGAAGCCGATGCGCTCGATGAACTTGCCATCGCGGGGGTTGCGCGAGTCGGCCACCACCACGTTGTAGAAGGGGCGGTTCTTCGCACCGCCACGGGAAAGGCGAATGACTACCATGTCGGTCGGTCCGTTGACTGGGTTTCTGGCGAAAAGCCGCGCATGATACGACAAAAGGCGCCGCTTGCACAGTTTTCGCGTTGCCCGCCCCGGATCGGCCGCTGGCGGACGCGACCCGCGGGCGGCCACCGCGCCCCGCGGCGGCGCAGGCGGGGGGGCCGACCCTTCGCGTCCGCGCCGACCCCGGTATCCTTGGCGCGGGTCGCCGTCGGGCGCGCCACGGCCACGCGGTCGCGGCCTTGGCGACCGGCCCGGTGAAGACGCTTTCCAAACCCCACGCATGGATGTCCCGATGAGCCTACGCCTCCCCCCGCTGCTTGCCGCGATCCTGCTCGCCGGCATGCCCTTCGCCGTTCCCGAGGGCCACGCCCAGGGCGGAAAACCGGTCGCGCAGACCCTGCCCGGCACGGCGCTCAAGTTCACCGACCACCAGGTCGGGACCGGTGCCGAGGCGACCGCGGGCCGCCAGGTCACGGTCCACTACACCGGCTGGCTGCACGATCCGGCCGCCCCCGAAGGCAAGGGACGCAAGTTCGACAGTTCGCGCGACAGGAACCAGCCGTTCGCCTTCGGCCTGGGCGCCGGACAGGTGATCCAGGGTTGGGACCGGGGCGTGGCCGGCATGAAGGTCGGCGGCCGGCGCACCCTGCTGATCCCGCCGGAGATGGGCTACGGTGCCCGGGGTGCGGGCGGGGTGATTCCGCCCAACGCCACGCTGCTCTTCGACGTCGAGCTGATCTCGGTGCGCTGAGGCGTCGGGGCCCGGCTCGGCGCCACGATGCGGCTGTCGATCGTCATCCCGGCCCTGGACGAGGCCGGGGTGATCGCGGACACGCTGGAGGCCCTCGCCCCGCTCGTCGCGCGCGGCGCCGACATCGTGGTCGTCGACGGCGGCAGCCGCGACGCAACCGCGCGAATCGCCCGCGAGCACGGCGCCCGCGTCCTCGACAGCGTTCGCGGCCGCGCACGCCAGATGAATGCCGGCGCGGCGATCGCCACCGGCGACGCGCTGCTCTTCCTCCACGCCGACACCCGCCTGCCCCCGAACGCCGACCGCAGCGTGCAGGCCGCGCTCACGGGCCACCCCTGGGGGCGCTTCGACATACGCATCGAAGGACCCGCCCGCATGCTCGTGCTCGTCGGCGCGCTGATGAACCTGCGCTCGCGCCTCACCGGCATCGCCACCGGCGACCAGGCGATGTTCATGCGGCGCGAGGTCTTCCTCGCCGCCGGCGGCTTCCCCGAGCAACCCCTGATGGAGGACATCGAATTGTCGCGGCGGCTGCGTCGCGCCGGGTGGCCGGCCTGCCTGAGGGAGCGGGCCACCACCTCCGGGCGGCGCTGGATCGAACACGGCGTCTGGCGCACCATCCTCCTGATGTGGCGCCTGCGGCTCGCGTATTTCCTCGGCGCGAGTCCGGAGCGGCTGCGGGCACGATACGAGCGTCGGGCATGATCCGGTCCGCGCCCCGCGCACGAACGATCCAGGTCTTCGCGCGAGCGCCCGTGGAAGGAGCGGTCAAGACCCGGCTGATCCCGGCGCTCGGTCCGGCGGGTGCCGCGCGTCTTCACGCACGGATGGTCGAGCACACGCTCGACGCGGCCCGCGGCGCCGCCCGCGAGCTCGCGGCCGAACTCCAGCTCTGGGCCACGGGCGAGGACGCCGGGGGCTGGCTCGCCACGCAGGCGCAGCGCAGGGGCGCCACGCTGCGCGCGCAGCCCGACGGCGACCTCGGCGAGCGCATGCAGGCCGCCACCTCGGCCGCGCTCGCCGACGGCGCCCGGGTCGTCCTGGTCGGCAGCGACTGCCCGGCGCGCACGCCGCAGGAGTTCGTCGAGGCCTTCGCCGCACTCGAGGAGGGGCATGACCTGGTCCTGCAGCCCGCGTGCGACGGTGGCTACACGCTGATCGGCCTCGCGCGCGCGGCCCCCGCCCTCCTGACCGGCATGGCATGGGGAGGTCCCATGGTGTTCGCCGAGACCTGCGCGCGGGCGCGCGCCGAGGGGCTGCGTCTCGCCTGCCTTCCGGCCACGTGGGACGTGGATCGCCCGGAAGACCTGCAGCGCCTCGCGGCCCTCGGCCCGCCGTGGGCCGCGGCGATGCGCGAGGCACCGGACGGTCGGTGAGCGCGGCGCGCCGGCACCTGCCCGCCGC
>CAIKXV010000151.1 GCA_903831455.1 uncultured Pseudomonadota bacterium
CCTCACCCCTCCCGCGCCGCCGCCCTTGCCGCGATCTCGGCGAAGTCCCGCGGGAGCGGGTGCAGGTCCAGCCGGCGACCGGCCTTGAGGATCTGGCTGGGCACGTCGTGGCCGATCAGGCCGGGCAGCTTCGCCGAGGCGGCCAGCAGGCGCGACAGGTCCACCCCGGTGTCGTAGCCCATCAGCGCCAGCGCGTGCGCGATCTCCTCGGTGCAGACGTTGCCGGTGGCGCCCGGGGCGTAGGGGCAGCCGCCGATGCCACCGAGCGAGGCGTCGAACCGGTCGGCCCCGGATGCGATGGCGGCGAGCACGTTGGCGAGGCCCATGCCGCGGGTGTTGTGGAAGTGCAGGGTCAGTTCGGTGCCAGGCCAGCGCTCGCGGAACGCGTGCACGAGTTCGGCCACCTGCGTCGGGTAGGCCATGCCGGTGGTGTCGCACAGGGTCACGCCATGCGCGCCCAGTTCCTCCACGTACCGCCGGCACCAGTCCAGCACGCCCGCCACCGGCACGTCGCCTTCCATCGGGCAGCCGAACGAGCACGACAGCGACACGTTCACCACCGCCGGCGTGCCGCTCACAGCGCGCGCCACCTCGGACAGGGCGGCGTACGACTGCGCGCGCGTCATGCGCAGGTTGGAAAGGTTGTGGCTCTCGCTCGCCGACATCACCAGGTTCAGTTCGTCGACCTGCGCGTCCACCGCGCGCTCGGCGCCGCGCACGTTGGGCACCAGCGCGCTGTAGATGACGCCAGGCGCGCGCCGGATCGCGCGCAGCACCTCGTCGGCATCGCGCAGCGCCGGGATCGCCCGTGGCGACACGAACGCGGTCACCTCGATCTTCGCCAGCCCGGTCTCCGACAGCGCATCGACCAGTTCAACCTTGCGCGCGGTGTCGACGAAGGCCGCCTCGGCCTGCAGGCCGTCGCGGGTGCCCACTTCCTGGAGAAAGAGGCGCCGCCCGGCGCCTGTCCACACGTTCGTGTTCATGCCACCACCTGTGTGTCGCGCAGCCGTACGCGGGCCGACATCCCCTGCGCCCTGCCCGCCGGCGCTGCCTCGGTATTGTCGCTCAGGCGCAGCCCGGCCACACGCGCCAGGGTGGCGAAGGGGGTGCTGGCGGTCGCGTAACGAGCAACGTCCGGGAACCCGCCGGGAGCCCGGTTCAGCTCCGCGCGCAGGGGAGGCTCATCCACCCGGCTGATTTCGCGGTTCGACGCCTGTTTTTCACGCTCGCGCGGTGGCGCCTGTCGCTGCCGCAACGCGTGGACCTGCGGCTCGCGGCTCGACGGTGGCGCGGATCGTCCTCGCGTCAGTACAGCCCCTTGGTCGACCCGCCGTCGACCCCGATCGCCGCACCCTGGATATGGCTTGCCGCGGGCGACACGAGGAACAGCGCAAGCGCCGCGATGTCCTCGGGTTGGCCGAGTCGGCGCACGCCCGCCTTGCGTGCGGTCTCGGCCGCCACCTCCTCGATCGATCGCCCCTCGGCGGCTGCCTGCTGCCGAAGGAGGTCCGCGTTGCGATCGGTCTCGGTGCGGCCGGGGTGGATGGTGTTGACGTTGACGCCATCGCGGATGCCGAGCCCGGCCAGGCCCTTGCCGAACGCGGCCATCGCGGCGTTGACCGAGCTGCCGATCAGGTTGGCGGGGTTGGGTGTGCGCGCCATGCCGCCATCGATGTTGACGATCCTGCCCTCGGCTGCCTTCAGCATCGGCCAGAACAGGCGCGACAGGCGCACTGCCGCGAAGAACTTGAGCGCGAAGCCATCGGCCCAGATCTCGTCGGACTGTTTCAGGAAATCCCCTGCCTGTGTCGCCCCGGCGCAGTTCACCAGGATGTCGCAGCGACCATGCCGGGCCTGTACATGGGCGAACAGCGCCTGGCAGCCTTCGGCGGTCGCGAGGTCGGCCGCGAAGAGGTCCGGCGTCGGGGCGCCGGATGCGGCGATGCCCGCGGAGGTCCGCGCCAGCGCGTCCTGCGAGCGCGCGCAGAGCACGGTCAGCGCGCCTTCGGCCGCGTACGCCTTGCCGATGGCCGCACCGATACCGCGGCTGCCGCCGGTGATCACCGCCACCTGTCCGGATAACGTGTTGGCCATGACGGGGTCTCCCTGGGATGTCATGTGGATCTGGCTGCGTGCATGGAGCGTGGATCGCCCCGACCGTCCGGAAAGCGCGGGGGAGTGGCTGCCGCACCTGTTGCCACTGCCGCCGACACCGCCCCCTCCGCCGGGACTGCGCGAGGGCTGCCGCGCACGGTCCCCGACCGCCTGCCGGCCTTCGTGCGCCAAGGTACAGGCGCGAGGCGATCCCGGTCTCCGCCGGCCCCGCCGCGACTGCCGACCCGGGACAGTGTGCCTCAATGCGCGCCTGCCGTGACGGCGGCCGGCCGACCTGGCGACGGGCGCTCGGCTGCTGCATGAGCCTTGCGGTCGGTGCGTGCGCCCTCTGGGCAGGCGACCGCGCCGGCAGGCATGCCGCTCGGGCTAGAAGTCGACGGTGCGCACGACGATGTAGGCAGCCGTCGGGCCCACGGCCGATTCGGTGACGACTTCGCGCACCGTGGCCGTCGATGTGCTGGCCTGCCGGAGCGGGAGTACGTCCTCGCGCACGAGGGCCTCGCATCCGGACACGCTCGTCACGCCGGTGCCGACGGTGCAGGCGCGCACGACGGTTGCGCGCACCTCGAGGGATGCGCGTGCCTGGCGCGTCTGGCCCGATGCGAGCCCGGGCACCAGGCAGGTTGCCAGCATGATCCAGCACAACGGGTGCGCAGTGATCCCCATGCCGGGAGGTAACGGCAGGATCGCGCAGGACTTGACCCCGGCCTCGCGTGCGCCCCGGCCCCGGTCGGAGCGGTACGGCGTGCTGCGGCCTCGCAAGCGGGTGCGTCGCCCGTGTCCG
>CAIKXV010000152.1 GCA_903831455.1 uncultured Pseudomonadota bacterium
GAGGAGGTCTCGATGATCGTGGGGCAGGCCTTTCCGCCGAACAGCAGGCTGGTGGTGTCGCTCTTCGGATCGCAGCCGATCAGCAGGACCTTCTTGCCCTGCTGCGCCATCATGTAGCTGAGGTTGGCGAGCGTGAAGCTCTTGCCGATGCCGCCCTTGCCGTAGATCGCGATGATCTGCGTCTCGCGGGTCGCCGGACCGGTGTGCACCGGATCGGGCTCCTGGGCCGCTTCGGCGCGCAACGCGGCCTTCATCGCGAATCGAACCGGCGCGGCCTGTGCCTGCGAGGGGTTTGAACTCATCGTGCGATGCTCCAGTCGAGAACCATCTTCAGGCACCCGGCGTCGCTGAACGCCGTGCGGTAGGCCGCGGGCGCCGCGTAGGCCGGCGAGCGGTGGGTGATCAGGCCGTCGAGGGACAGTTCGCCCGAGGCGGTGCTCGCGATCACGGCCGCGAGGTCCTCGGGTTTCCACTCGGCGGCGATGCGGATGCGCGCCTCGCGCATGAAGGCCGGCGGAAAATCGAAGATCAGCGGGTCGCTGTAGAAGCCGGCGAGGACGACCTCGCCCCCTGGCGCCAGGCGGGCGATCAGCGTGTCGAGCAGCGAAGCGTCCCCGCTCGCATCCACGATCGACGGGTAGTCGCGGCGCGCGTCGGCATCCGGATCGATGACCGCGTAGCCGCACGCGCCCTCGCGCCGCGCGGCATTCCGTTCCCACACCACCGGCGCATGGCCCATGGTCACCGCGATGCGTGCAAGCAGGCGGCCGAGGACGCCGTGGCCGACGATCAGCGACGGGGGCGGCGCATGCGGGGCCGCCAGCGCGTGTCGGGCGGTCGCGGCAAGCGCGAGCAGTACCGCCCGGTCGCCGAGCTGCTCGGGCACCACCCAGGTGCGCGCGCCGGGCACCACCAGCGCGGAGGCCGCGCCGCCGAACAGCCCGCGTACGGGACCGAAGCACCGCGCGCCCGGCACGAAGACCCGCTCGCCGATCCGGCGGCCCGAGCTGGCGCCGGCCTGGCGAACGCGACCGACCGACTCGTAGCCCGGCACCAGCGGGTAGCCCATCCCTGGGAAAGGCGGCATGCGCCCCGACCACAGCAGGCGTTCGGTGCCGCTGCTGATCCCGCTCCATTCGATGTCGACGACGACGTCCCCCTCGCCCGGAGGGTCGAGTTCGAGGTCGCGGAGATCGAGGCACCGCGGCGCCTCGAGCACCACCGCCTGCGCGCACAACTGCCGACGCCCGCCGGTGGCAGGCTCGGAATTGCGGTCCGGAGTGTCGACGACAGGGTTCATGGGGCTGGGGAAGACGCAACGACGGGGCGGGACAGCGGGCCGAACGCAGGGAGCCGCTGGAGCGGCGCCGACGCTCTGCCGGCACGCGCACGGACCCCGCCCGGCATCCGCGCCCTTTCGTGGGACCGTCTCGGTCCCGGGGCGTCTGCCGGCCTGCACTCCTGCTCGGGCCGTGACCCGGGCGGTGGAGACAGGATTCCAAGTGTCAGCCTACTATGACTGAAAATTATGTCAAGCATGGTTTACATTCTTACGAGGTCGGGCGGGCGACCGCTGGTCCTCGCAGCGGAACCGCCTCGGCCATGAGCAGGCCTGTCTGCAGCGGGCTGGGCGAGCGCAGCACGCGGAACCGACCGAACCCGGAGCGCGAGAGCAGGGACTCGAAATCACGCGGAGTCCTCGACCGGCCACGACCCATGGCCATCAGGTAGAAGCCGAAGTAGGCGGCGCCAATCGGCTCGGCGCCCTCGGTTCCGCTCATCGGCTCGGCGACCAGGAGGGATCCGCCCACCGGCAGCGCGCGCCGTACGGCGGCGAGCAGTTCCAGCACGGTCGTATCCGGGTGATCGAACAGCACCCGCACCAGGGTGACGATGTCCGCGCCCCTCGGCAGTTCGTCACGCCGGAAGTCGCCGCCGTGCACGCCCACCCGGGCGCCGAGTCCCGCACCGGCAAAACGCTCGCGGGCACGCTCGGCGACCGCGGGCAGGTCGAACAGGGCGAGGTCCAGGCTCGGACACTGCCGGGCAACGGCGCACAGGAAACTGCCATCCCCACCGCCCACGTCGAGCAGGCTGCGATGGCGATGAAGCGGAACCGCCGCGAGGATCTCGCGCGTGACCAGCGGTTGGGACGCCGCCATCAGCTCGGAATACTCCGCCACCTGCGCAGGCTGTAGCGAGGCGGCCTCCGGATTGCCCGCGTAGGCCCAGTAGCGGCCCAGGGCCGTGCCCTCGCGCTCGCCCCTGAGCAGCGCAACCGGATCGTGCAGGTCGGCGTAGAGCAGCGCGTGATGCTCGACCATGGCCGCCACGCCGGGATTGCCGGCGAGCGCTGCACCCAGCATCCCCAGCCCGTACCGCCCGTCGCTGCGCGCCTCGACGAGGCGCAGCGACGTGGCGGCGGCGAGAAGCCGCTCGACCGCCTCCCGCGGCAATCGGCAGTGGTGCACCACCGCCGACAGCTCGCGCGGCGAGTCCTGGAGGTAGTCGAACAGCCGCAGCCGCACGCACGCGAGCAGCACCTGCGAGTAGACGAAACCCGCGCACAGGTCGAACAGCTCCCGCGCCCGACGACGCGCGATCGGCCGGGTCAGCGGGAACGCGGTCGCCCAGCGCTGGAAGCGCGGACTCGCGACCAGCCGGTCGCGCACGGCCAGCCAGCGGTCGGTCCAGCTCAGCGTCGCGTCCACGGACGAAGCGGCCGCGTCAGGCCGCGCGCTCTGCCAGCCGGGGCGGCAGGAAGCGCTGCGCCTCGAGCTGGATCAGGGTCTTCAGCCCCGCCGCACCCGAGCACTGCGGGATCGAGTCCACGGCCTCGGTGATCAGCCGCTTGAGGTGCGTGGTCGCGCCCTCCACGCCCATCTGGCTGACCGCGCTGGGGCGGCCGAGGCGCTTGTCCTGGCCGATCGGCTTGCCCAGTTCGTCTTCCGTCGCGAGGACATCCCGCAGATCGTCGGCCACCTGGAACGCCTCGCCGAGCCGCTCGCCGAGCAGCCGCCACGGCGCCGATTCCGCCCCGGCCGACTCCGCCCCCGCCATCGTGGCCGCGCCGAACAGCACGCCCGTCTTCGCGCGCTGGTACTCGGCGAGCCCGACATGGGACTCGCTCTCCCACGCCTGTCCCGCGACGATGCCCCCGGGCATACCGACCGCCCGCGCGACGATGTTCACCAGCGCGGCCAGGCGGCGCGGCGAGGCGGCCGCACCCCGAGCGAGCGTCTGGAACGCGAGCACGATGAGCGCGTCGCCGGCCAGCACGGCGATGCGCTCGCCGAAGGCGCGATGCACCGATGGCTTGCCGCGGCGGATCGGTGCGTCGTCGAAGCACGGCAGGTCGTCGTGGACCAGGGACGCGCAGTGCAGCAGTTCGATCGACGCGGCGGCCGCGTCGGCGATTTCCGGGTTGTCCTCGCCGCAGGCACAGGCCACGGCCAGCGCGAGCCGCGGGCGGATGCGGGCCCCGCCGGGGAATACCGAGTAGCGGAGCGCCGCGGCCAGCCGCGGCGGGCAGCCCGGCTCCTGGGTATGGGCCACCGCGACCGCCAGCGACTGTTCGACCGCGCAGGCCAGCGCCTGCTCCACCCGACTCAATGCGTCCATCTTCGTCTCCCCGGCACGATCCCGTGCCCTGCACCTGCGCGACCGTCGCGACACTCGGCTTTCGCGACAGCCGGGATGGCTGTCCCCGCGCTCGAGGGTCGCGGTGTCAGCCTTCTTGATCACTCAATGCGTCAAGCAAACTGGACAGTAGACACGTCTTCGCGCGGCGTCAACCGCCGACCGCCGCCGCTCCCGCGTCCGGCATCGCGCCGCGACCGGATGGGTTGCGAGCGGGTGGGCCGCGACCGGATGGGTTGCGACCGGATGAGCCTCGGCCGGACCGGCATGCCGCAGGCCGGCCATCGCCCTCCCGATCCGCCGGCAGGGACACTCGACAGGCACCGGCGGAGGCATCCGGTCCCCGGGACCCGGCGAGCGGCCGGGCCATGCCGGCCAGGGTCACGCACCGGCGTGCCCCGCGTGCCGGATTCCGGCGGCGCGCCTTCGCATGCCCGGCGCGCCGTCCTCCGCACCCCGCGTCGCGTCCTTGCTGCGCCCTTGCGCGCCCTGGGCGCCTTCGCCTTGCTGCGTCCTTGCTGCGTCCTTGCTGCGCCTTCGCGCGCCCTGGGCGCCTTCCCCTTGCGCGCCTTCCCGATCGCGCGAGGCGAACCCGGGGCGTCCCCGGCGCACGGCACCCGCTCCGGGTCAGTCCCCGGCGAAAACGCCCGCGGCCGTCGCCCGCTCGAACAGCCAGTCGGCGACCTGCACCGGACGCTCCTCGTGCGCGAGGTGTCCCAGGTCCTGCAGGCGGCACACGTCGATCCCCGGCATCCGCCGGCGCAGGTGCTCGGCCTGCTCCGGGTCCACCGTACGGTCGGCGCTGCCGACGAGCAGGGCGACGGGGCATCCGATCTCCGGAAGCCGCGAGGCGACCTCGGCGACATCCCAGTTCGCCATCATCCGCAGCACGCCCGCCACATGCCGCGGACTGCGCATCAACCGCGCATAGAGGTCGACGCCCCGCCCATCGATGATCGATCCCGTGCCCCGCAGCATCGCCGCCGCCAGTGCCTCGCTGGCCGCGTGCCAGGCGAAGAGGCGCGGGACCAGCGGATTGCCGGCCAGCAGCCGTGCGGCGGGCAGGAACAGCTGACCGGCGAGCCCCTGCAGCGGCAGCAGGGCGGCGTTGAGGCCAACCAGCAGGCGGGGCGTGATGCTGCAGTCCAGCACCATGCGCGCCAGCACCGCCGCCCCGGCGGAATGGCCGACCACGACGGCCGGACGCAGGTCGAGCACGCGCAGCAGCCGCGCCAGCGCCCGCGCCATCCCCGGAAGCGACAGGTCTTCGTCGGTCGCTCCACGAGTGAACGCATGCCCGGGAAGATCCGGTACGACGACCCGGAACCTCGCGGCCAGTCGGGGAGCGAGGTCGCGAAAGGAATGCGCGGAGGCGCCGGTGCCATGCACCAGGAGGATCGGCGGGCCGTCCCCGCCCATCTGGACATGCCAGCGCAGCGCGCCGCAATCGACCCGCCGGCTCCATCCGCGGTTGGGCCAGTCGACCGCGTCGATGCCTGAATCCGGGCCTTCCAGAGGAGAGTGGTCGCTCACATCAGGGGCGGGCAATCCAGTGTCTGCATGCGCTGTTCACGACGCCGACACCAGCTGGCGCACGGCACCCGACAGATGGCCGGCGTCGGCAAGCGGCAACGGCAGGTACTGCGCACCGATGGCCTGCGCGAGCGCCTCGGCCGCCGGGGCCGGACGCGGCGAGGTATCGATCAGCAGCGTTCTCACCCCGAGCGCGCGCAACGTCGCCGCGGCCTCCAGGGCTTCGCTGCGGGCCCGCTCGCGGTCGGCCTGGCCGTCCCGGGCCAGGTTGCCGCGACCGTCCGTGATCAGCACCAGAACCGCGCTGTCACCGCGATGCTGCACGGCAGCAACCACGTCCGCCGCAGCGTCGAGGCCCGAGGCCAGCGGCGTGCCGCCGCCGCCGGGGAGCCCGGCGAGGCTCCGCCGCGCGCGCGTCAGCGACCGGGTCGGGGGCAGCGCCAGTTCGGCGCCCGGACCCCGGAAGGTCACCAGCGCCACCTGATCGCGACGCACGTAGCAGTCGGCCAGCAGGCGCTCGACCGCGCCCTTCGCCTCGCCCAGCCGATGCAGCGCCTGCGAACCGGATGCGTCGACCGCGAAGACCGTGGTGGTGCGCACACGCTCCCGGTAGCGACGGATGCGGAAATCCTCGCGGCGGACCTGAAGGCGGCGTCCCCCGCCGTCGATCACGGCGCCCGCCGGCTGCCGCAGGCGTTGCCAGGGCGCGGCCGCGCGCAGGGTGTCGATCACCGCGAGCCGCGCGCCCGCGCCCGGAGCGCCCGCCCGGCTGCCCAGGGGGCGACCGCGGAGCTTGCCCCGTCGGGCGGCCTCGGCGCGCCCACCGCCTCGGCCGGCACGCGGCGCGAGGCCGGCCTGCAGCGCTGCGAGAAGACCCGCCGGCACGGCGGCGGCAACCGCTTCGATCACGCGATCCTCCAGCGGGCGATCCTGCTGCGCATCGCCGGACCGGTCCTCGTCGTCCGCGGCAGGCGGATCGGGCGGCGGAGGCGCCGCCTCCGACGGATCTTCCGGCGCAGGCGGCAACCGAGTCGCTCGAGGACCCAGCACGAGCCGGGCCGCGAGCACGGCATCGGCCTCGTCGACCTGCGTGCGCCCGGCGAGCGCCGCGGCGGCGCGCGCCGCCCGCAGCGCCTGCAGGCCCGCGCGTGGCGAATCGACGCCCAGCGCGAGCGCGGTTGCGCACATCGCCTGCAGCACCTCGTCGGGGCAGGACACGCGCGGCAGCATGGCGCGCGGCGCCGCGAGGTCGGCGGCGTCCGGCGCGGGTTCGATCGCCTGCCCCAGCGCGACCGCCTGCAGGTCGATCCGCAGGGCCAGTCGCTCGGCCAGCGCGGCCGGTACGCGCTCGTCCTCGTCGCATCCTTCGTCCAGCGCCACCAGGGCCACTCGGGCCGGCAGCGTCTCGCCGAAGCCCTCGCGCTCGACCCGCACCTCGCCGCGATCGAGCACGCCCGCCAGGCGCGCGGCCAGCCCCGGCTCGATGCGCTCGGCCATCGGCGCGATCACGACCCCGCCATCGGCCTCTGCAAGCAGTCCCCGCGCCGCAACCGGTCGACCCGCGGCGAGCGTGGCCGCGAGATCCAGCCCGCCGAGCAGGCGGGTATCGCCAATGCCCGAGGGCAGCCGCCGCCGGACGGTCGAGGCGGGCAGCGCCTCCGCCAACGCGTCCATCCAGCGATCGCGTACCGGTCCGGCCCGCGCGCGCAGGACCACGCCGCCCAGCCCGTGAGGATCGATCGCGAACAGCGTCAGCGCGACCATCGCCTCGCGCCACAGATCCGCACCGGGCAGGCTCGCGCCGATCGGGCCGTCCGGTACATTCCGCGCACGACGGTCGCCCGGCGGCATTGCCGCGCGGGCCTCGGGGACGGATTCACCGCCGCCCGCGATCGCCGATCCGGGGCCGGGGAACGCCGACGAGCCCGCGGTCCCGCCCGTCGGGCGCAACGCGCCGGGTCCGCCCTGCTGCGGCCCGGGCGACCGCTGCTCCCCCGCCAGGGGCGCGGCCGGGACCACGGCAGCCGACGGACGGTCCGCGGGCCGGTCGGACATCGATTCAGGCGCCCAACTGCTCGGCGATCGCGCGCTCGATGCGTCCGGCAGAGCCCGCATCCTCGAGCGGGTTGCGTCGCAGTCGATGCCGGAGTGCCGGCGCCGCGACGCGCCGCAGGTGGGCGACGGTGACCTCGGCGTCGCCGTCGAGACTGGCAAGTGCGCGAGCCGCGCGCATCAGCGTGAGCTCTCCACGCAGTCCGTCGGTGCCGGCCTTCAGGCACAGCGCGGCCGCCTGCTCGAGGATGCCGTCAGGCACGCTCACCGAAGGCAGCCTTTCGCGAGCCGCCTCCAGGCGCCGGCGCAGGCGACGCTCCTCGCGGGCCCATGCGGCGAGAAACGCCTCCGGATCGCGCTCGAACGCATCGCGCCGGCGAATGACCTCGATGCGCGTGGGCAGGTCGGTGGGCGTCTTCACCTCGACCGACAGCCCGAAGCGGTCGAGCAGCTGCGGACGCAGTTCACCCTCCTCCGGATTGCCGCTGCCCACCAGGACGAAGCGCGCAGGGTGGCGGATCGACAGCCCCTCGCGCTCGACCACGTTCTCGCCCGAGGCCGCGACGTCGAGCAGCAGGTCGACGAGGTGGTCCTCGAGGAGGTTGGCCTCGTCGATGTAGAGGAACCCGCGGTTGGCGCGCGCGAGCAGCCCGGGCTCGAAGGCCTTGACCCCGTCGGCGAGCGCGCGCTCGAGGTCGAGCGCACCCACCACGCGGTCCTCGGTCGCGCCCAGCGGAAGATCGACCACCGGCACGGGACGCAGCGCCGAGGGCGGCTCGCCGGCCGGCCGGCGTCCGCGCGCGGTCTTCCCGGGCGAGCGGCAGGCGGCGCACAGGCCGGCGACACGCGAGGGCTCGCAGCCGTACGGGCAACCGGTCACCGCCCGCATCGGGGGCAACAGCGCCGCGAGCGCGCGCACCGCGGTCGACTTGCCGGTCCCGCGATCGCCGAACACGAGCACGCCGCCGACCGAGGGATCGACCGAGGCGATCAGCAGCGCCAGCTTCATTTCGTCCTGGCCGACGATCGCGGTGAAGGGAAACACCGAAGCCATGGGCACCGCCTGTTAGCCGGAATGACGGCGCCATTGTAAAGCAGCGTGGACAGGGGCGCCGCTCCCTGCGCCGGCTAGAATCGCGCCGGGCGGTTCGGTCAACCCGCCGGACGGTCGCAGCCCGCGGGCGCGACCGCAACCCGGGCCGGACCGGGCCGCGGCGGTGACGGTCGCCCTGCCGGGCGCTGCCGCGAGGCCGGACCCGGCCACCGAGGAGGAGCTCGCCGATGGATTCCGCCGTGCCGGACGAAGCCGCACAGAGCATCGCGACGAGCCTGGCGACCTACGCTGCCACGCTCGCGCTCGAACGCATCCCGGCCCCGATCGCGCAGGCCGCGCGCCTGTTCATGCTCGACACGCTGGCCGTCGCCTGGGCAGGATCCGATGCCCCGGGCTGCCCGGCGCTGCACCGCATGCTCGCGGCCGACGGCGGCCCCGGCCAGGCCTGCGCATGGGGCCATGCCGACCGGCTGCCGGTCGGCGATGCCGCCTTCCTGAATGCGGCGACCGCCTCGGCGCTCGACTACGACAGCCTCGGGCGCGATGCGCCGGTGCACGTGAACGTGGTGGTGCTCCCGGCCGCGCTGGCAGTCGCGCAGTGGCAACGGGCGTCCGGGCGTGACTTCCTCGCCGCACTGGTCGCCGGCTGCGACATCACCTGTCGTATCGCCGCGTCGATGACGCCACCGCACCGCGGCTTCGCCTACACCTCGGTGGCCGGCGTCATCGGGGCCGCGGCGGCCGCCGCCCGGCTCATGCGCCTGGACGGTGCGACCACCCGCCATGCGCTCGGCCTCGCGTTCCTGCAGGCGGGCGGCACCCAGCAGGCCAACATCGAACCCACGCTCGCCAAGCGCCTGCTCGCGGCGTTCCCGGCGCGCGCGGGCGTGCTCGCCGCGCGCCTGGCGGCGGCGGGATTCACCGCGCCGGCGTCCGTGTTCGAAGGCGAGTGCGGGTTGTACGCGCTCTACCAGCCCGGCGACCCCGCACGCCTGACCGAGGCGCTGGGACAGCGCTTCGACAGCGATGCGCTGTCGATCAAGGCGTACCCGAGCTGCGGCTGCAATCACACGGCCATCGCCGGCACGCTGGCGCTCGCGCACGCGCACGACCTCGCCCCGGAGGACGTGGTCGCGGTCGAGGCCACGGTGACCCCCTACATGGCACGTATCGTCGGCAGCGCCTACGACCCCGGCGAGGACCCCCAGGCCGCGGCCCAGTTCAGCCTGACCTACTCGATCGCCTGCGCACTGGTGCGCCGACGCCTCGGTCTCGCCGAGATCGAGGCCGAGGCCGCGACCGACCCGCGCATCCTCGCGCTCGTGCCGAGGATCGTCGTGAAGGTGAACGCAGACTGGACCGGCACCCGAGGACCGGTGCTGCTGCGACTGCACAGCCGCCGGCACGGGTGGCTGGAGCGCCGCGTCGACCACGTGCCCGGCACCGCCGAGTCGCCGCTGGATCCCGCCGCGATCGACGCCAAGATCGCCGAGTGCCTGGGCCGCGGCGCGAGGCCGCTGGACACCGTACGCATCGCCCGGCTGCGCGAGCGCGTCGAGTCCCTGCACGAGATCGAGGACATGGATCGCTTCTTCGAGGGCATCGTCTAGCCGGCGAAGCCCGCCACGCGGGTCAGCGCGGGTCGGCGTCCACTTCCTGCATGAAGGACAGCGCGGCCTCGGCGCATTCGCGCGCGTGGCTGACGGCGACGTGGTACGAGTCGCCCGGCAGCACCAGCAGCCGCGAGCGGGGGATCCTCCGCTGCCAGTCGCGCGTCTGCTCGACGTCGCCCAGCGCGCTGCCCTCGGTCGTGATCACCAGCGCCGGGCAGGCAATGCCCGGCAGTTCCCCGCTCACGTCGGCGTAGTTCACCGTCCGGTTGAAACCCACCATCGAGGACACCGGGGCGCGGCCCATGTACTGCGTCCACCAGTGCACGCCCTCCGCGGGGAAGCGGGCACCCAGGCGCCCCCCCATCGTGCGCTGCGCCCAGTGGCCAGTGCCGTGTCGCTCGAGTTCGGCGACGATCCGCTCGATCTGCTCGGCGCCGGGACGTCGCGCCTGCGGCGTGCCCGCCACCACGAGCGAACGCACCCGATCCGGTCGGCGGGCAGCGAACACGCGGGCGACCGTGCCGCCCACCTTCGCCCCGACCAGATGGAAGCGGTCGATACCGAGTGCGTCCATCACCGCGCAGCCATCGTCGACCAGTTCGTCCAGCGTCCAGGGGTGCTCGCGCGGCATCGGGGTCGAAGCCCCGTAGCCCCGCATGTCCGGGCACACCACGCGGTAGTGGCGCGCGAGCACCGGCACCCACGCGTACCAGGCCTGGCTGCTCTCGGCGTTGCCATGCAGCATGAGCACCGAAGGCGGCTCGCGCCACGGGTCGGTGAAGTCGTCCACCCGATAGCACAGCGTGCAGCCCGGGCGCTCGAGCGCGAACACTCAGCGAGCCTCGCCCAGCCGGGCGAGAAGGTCGTCGACACCCGGCTGCGACTCGAGCGTGCATACCGACTCCAGCAACGCCTCGAGGGCAGCAGGCTCGCAGCGCCGCGCCAGCTCGCGCGCGAAGCGGGCGCGGTGGTCGGGCAGCGCGAGGGGTCGGGACGCCGAGCCGGACGGCGCGGGGACGAACAGGCTCCACCGCTCGCCGGTACCCACCGCGAGCGTGACCCGGGCACCCACCGATTCGGCGGTGCTCGCCTGCTCGGCCTCGGGGTCGGGTTCGCAGACGATGCGCTTCGCGAGGTCACGCACGCGCGGGTCGGCGAGCGCCTCGTCGAAGTCGTCGAGCCCCAGTGCCACGCCCGCATCGGTCCAGCCACCCCGCACCAGCGCCATGGCCACGCAGAAGGGCAGGCTCATCTGGGCGGCCTGGAGGTCGCTCGGCGAACCGGAGGTCAACCGCCCCTGGATCACGGTCGGAATGCCCACGCGTACCTCGCTCAGGTCCTGCCAGCGCACCTCGTGGCGCGCGGCGAGCGTGGCCGCGGCTTCGATCGCCGAGAGCACCCGCGCGCTGCAGGCGTGGGGCTTCACGGCCGTCTCGAGCAGGCGCCAGCGCGACCCCAGCCCGTCGAGCGCGATCGAGAAATCGTGACCATCGGCATAGGCGCGCGCATAGCCATCGCGTCCCTCGAGGATGTCGACCGGACCGTCGAAGCCCGCAGCCGCCAGTTGCGCTGCATGCACGCCTTCGCGTGCCGCATGGGCGGCGTGGATGCGCTTGACCGTCGAGCCCGAGTGGTAGAACTGCGTGAGTCCGCCGCTGAACGACGCCGCGAGCCCGAGCGTTCCGGCGATGCGGGTCTCGCGATCGGCCCCGCGGGCGAGCAGGCTCGCGGCGGCCGCCGCCGCACCGAACACGCCGCAGGTGGCGGTGCTCTGGAAGCCGCGCCGGAAGTGCGTGGGCTGGATCGCCAGCGCGATGCGGATCATCGTCTCGTAGCCGGCGGCGATCGCCGCGATCACCTCGCGCCCGGTGGCGCCCGCCGCCTCGCCCACCGCCAGCGCCGCCGGGATCACCACGCAGCCGGGGTGGAGCATGGCCCCCACGTGCACGTCGTCGGCATCCAGGCTGCCGGCGTAGGTGGCGTTGACGAAGGTCGCGCGCTCCGGATCGGTCCGACCGCCCCCGAACAGCACGGTCGACCGTTCCCGCCCCCCGAGATCGCGGGCCAGCGCGCGTGCCCATTCGCTCCACGGCGCGCGCTCGCCGAGCGAGGCGACACGCAGCGTGTCGAGCAGCGCGCCCTGGAGGTGCTCGCGCACCGATCGCGGCAACGACCCGCCGTCGAGCGTGGCGATGAAGCGCGCGAACTCGCGCGTGGGCTCGCGCTCCGGTGCCGTCGATCCCGAGGTCATGGCGTCACTCCGGTGAGTCGCGCGCGGGCGATCACCCGCCCCCACTGCTCGAAGTCGGCGCGATGATGCGCCGCGAGCGCTGCGGCGGTACCGCCCGAGGGCGCGGCACCCTCCAGCGCCAGCGAGCGACGCATGTCCTCGGTCCCCAGCACTCGATTGGCCGCGACGTTGAGTGTTTCCACCACCGTACCCGGCAGCCCCGCGGGGCCGTAGAGACCCCACCACTGGCTGGATTCGAAGCCCGGCAGGCCGGCCTCGGCCACCGTGGGCAGTTCCGGCGCCGCCGCGATGCGCGTCGCGCTGGTCACCGCCAGCGCCCGCAACCGCCCCGCGCGAACCTGGCCGGATACGCTGGGATAGGCGGCGAACAGCAGCGCCACGTTGCCGGCCACCGTGTCGACGACCGCGGGGGCCGCGCCCTTGTAGGGCACATGCAGCATGCGCACGCCGGCCCTCTGCGCGAACAATTCGCCGGTCAGGTGGCTCAACGTGCCGACGCCGTTCGAGGCGTAGGCCAGCGCGTCGGGCCGGGACCGGGCGAGCGCGACCAGCGCGCGCACGTCTTTCGCCGGCACCGAGGGGTGCACCACCAGGACGTTGGGCGCGTGTCCCACCAGCACCACCGGCGTGAACGACTTCAGCACGTCGAACGAGGCGCGGCCCGACAGGTGGGGATTGATCGACAGGACGCTGGAGGAGGCGAACAGCAGGTGGTAGCCGTCGGCCGGCGCGCGCGCGATGTTCTCGGCCCCGATCGCGCCACCGGCACCGCCGCGGTTGTCCACCACCACCGGCTGTCCGATCGTCTCGGCCAGCCGACCGAGGAACTGCCGGGCGACGATGTCGGCCGCCCCCCCCGGGGGAAAGGGTACGACGGCGCGCAGCGCGCGCTCGGGCCAGCCTTGTGCGCCGGCCGGCGTGACCGCCAGCAGCGCCACCGCCAGCGCAACTCTGTGCAGACTCATGTGGGTATGCCTCGCCGAACGCGGGGATGCGGGCGCGTACGCCGTGTCGCGCGACCCGCCGCCCGCGCGGCAGGTACACGGCGACGTCGGGTCGACCGGCTCAGTTCGGTCGCAACCCGACCTGTCGGGCGACCTTGCCCCAGACCTGCATCTCGCGCCGGATGAACGCGGCGAACTCGGCCGGGGAGTCGCCCACCGGCAGCGCGCCCTGGGCGTTGAGCTTGTCGGCGAGTTCGGGGTCGCGGACGATGCGGGGAATCTCGCGACCGAGCCGGTCCAGTGCCGCGGCGGGGATGTTCGCCGGCGCGAACACGCCGTACCACTCGTAGGTGTCATACCCGGCCAGGCCCGATTCGGAGAAGGTGGGGATGTCCGGTGTTCCCGGCGAGCGGCGCGCCGCGGTGGTGGCGATCGCGCGCATGCGCCCTGCCTTCACGTGGGGCATCAGGCCGGGCGGCCCGGCGACCAGCATCTGGATGTTGCCCCCGGCAAGATCGGCGATCGCCGGCGCACCGCCCTTGTAGGGGATGTAGGCCACGTCGATACCCGCCATCACCTTCAGCATCTCGATGGACAGGTGGCCGGAGGTCAGCGGGCCCGGCGCGCCGTAATTGAGCGCCCCCGGCCGCGATTTCGCGTAGGCGATGAGTTCCTTGAGGGTGGTCGCCGGCACCGAGGGGTGGACGACGAGCAGCCCGGGCACGATCACCATGTTCGACACCGGCGTGAAGTCGCGCAGCGTGTCGTAGGGCAGGTTCTTCATCACGTACGGATTGACCACGTGCGGGGTGAGCAGCGTGCCCACGGTATGGCCGTCGGGTGCCGCGCGCGCGATGATTTCCGTGGCGATCACGAAGGCGCCGCCCGGCCGGTTGTCGACGAGAACGGGTTGCGCCAGCGCCTCGGAGAGTCGCTGCGCGACGAGGCGGGAGATCAGGTCGTTCGTGCTGCCGGGCGGCACCGCGACGATCCAGCGCAGGGCCCGGGTCGGATACGGCGCGGCCTGCTGCGCCTGTGCATCGAGCCCGGCTGCGCCGAGCACCGCGGCCAGCACCCCCCCGAGCAGCGCGCGCACGCCGCGATGGCGGCAATCGGAACCCGTGCCCCCCGGCTGCGGGCGTTTCGGTTGCGGCATGGCTGTCTCCTCCTTCACCTGCCCGTGTTGTTTCCGGCAGACTACGCGAATGCACCTCTCCAGTCGACCGTCGGCCCCCGACCGCCTCGCCGCGCGGGAAGTCCGCGCGCACGCCTGCGGCCCGCGCGATCGCGAGCGTGCGCCGGCGGTGTCCGGGTCCCGGGCGCCCGCGACGCGGCGGCGCGAATCCGGCGTCACCCATGCCCGCGCGCACGCCCGCCGCCTTCGTGGCGGCCCCCCTCGCGCCGGAGGTGGCGACCATGCGTGAACTCCTGCCGCTCGCGTCCCGCGCCGGGGTCCTTCTGGCCGCGCGCCGGGAGACGGTTGCCGTCGCCGAGTCGGCGGCCGGGGGGCTGATCAGCGCGACGATCCTCGCCGTACCCGGCGCCTCGGCCTGGTATCGCGGCGGGTGGGTCATGTATACCCGGGACGTGCTGCTCTCGCTGCGCGACATCGACCAGGGCACGCTGCGCGGCCTGCGCGCGGCCACCGAGCCGTATGCCGCCTTCTGCGCGCGTACCGCGCACGACCGACTGCAGGCGAACTGGGGGCTGGCCGAGACCGGCGCCGCCGGCCCCACCGGCAATCGCTACGGCGACCCGGCGGGCCACGCCTGCGTCGCGGTGCACGGGGCGGTCGAACGCCACCGCACGATCGCCACCGGCAGCAGCGACCGGGTCGAGAACATGCACGCGTTCGCCTCTGCAGCACTGCTGCTGCTGATCGACACCCTCGAGAACATCCGATAACGACACACCACCCGGAGGACACCCGATGAGCATCGATACCCATCGCAGACGCGCACTTGCCGGCCTTGCGGCCCTCGGCAGCACCGGGCTGCTCGCCGGTTGCGAGACCACCGGCACTAGCGCCGCGGCCGGCACCGACCCTGCGCGGCCACACCGGATCGACGTCCACCACCACATGGTCGCGCCCAGCTACGCGGCCGACCTGCTCAAGAACAGCGGAATCCGCACCGTGCGCTGGTCGCCGCAGCAGTCGCTCGAGGACATGGATCGAAGCGGCATCGCCCTGTCGCTCACCTCGCTCGTCCAGCCCGCGGTGTGGTTCGGTGACGTCGCCCGCGGGCGGCGCCTCGCGCGCGAGAGCAACGAGTACGCGGCCACGCTCGCGCGCGACTACCCCGGGCGCTTCGGCACCTTCGCGACCCTGCCGCTGCCCGACACCGAAGGCAGCCTGGCCGAGATCGCCTACGTGCTCGACGTGCTGAAGGTCGAGGGCTTCTGCCTGATGACCAGCTACAACGGGCGCTATCTCGGCGATCCGGCGTTCTGGCCTGTCTACGAGGAACTGAACCGGCGCAAGGCGGTGATCTACACCCATCCGCTGACCGCCGCCTGCTGCCGCAACGTCGTGCCCGGGCTGCCGGATTCGGCGATCGAGTACGCGACCGATACCACCCGAACCCTCGCCTCGGTGATGTTCACCGGCGCTGCGGCCCGCTTCCCGGACATCCGCTGGATCTGGTCGCACAGCGGCGGTACCGCACCGTTCCTGCTGTCGCGGTTCATCCGAGAGGAGCAGTTCCAGAAGGACATCAAGCCGCGGCTGCCCAACGGCGTGCGCCATGAACTCGCGAAGTTCTACTACGACATGGCGCAGGGCAACCATCCCGGCGCGCTCGACGCGCTCGCGCGCGTGGCGCCGGTGTCGCAGTACCTGTACGGCACCGACTTCCCCTACCGGCTGGGCAAGGAGGTCAACGACGCGCTGGCCGCCTATCCGTTCACGGCCGCCCAGCGGCGGGCGATCGACCGCGACAACGCGCTGCGGCTGATGCCCACGCTGAAGGCCTGACCGCCACCCCGAGCGAAGGAAGTCCACGATGAAGTCGTGCTGGATCGTCACCCGCGACCACGAGGCGGTGCTGGAGTACCGGGACGTGCCGGTACCCGACCCGCGTCCCGGCGAACTCGTGCTGCGCGTGCAGGCCTCCGCGCTCAACCGCGGCGAGATCGTCGTCGGCGGAGCCGTGCACGGCGGCCCGGAGAAGATCGGCGGCAACGAGGCCTCGGGGGTCGTCCATGCGGTCGGCGAGGGCGTCGCCGGCTGGAAGGTCGGCGACCGGGTCTTCGGCCGCTGCCGCGGTGGCTTCGCCGAGTACGCGGTGATGGATGCCGCGCAGGCGATGCCGATGCCCTCGCGTCTGGGCTGGCAGCAGGCGGCCGCGATCCCGATCTCCTACATCACCGCCTACGAGATGCTGTACCCGCCGTGGGGCAGCCTCGCCCCGGGCGAATGGCTGCTGGTGACCGGCGTGTCGGCCGGCGCCGGCGTGGCCAGCGTGCAACTCGCCAAGCTGCTCGGCGCACGCACCATCGGCACCTCGGGATCGCAGGCGAAGCTCGATCGCATCGTGCCCCTGGGCCTCGATGTGGCCATCGCCACCCGCGGCGCCGACTTCGCCGCCCGGGTCATGGAAGCCACCGGAGGCCACGGCGCGGACGTGGCGGTCAACCTCGTCGGCGGCACGCAGTTCGCCGAATGCATCCGCTGCCTCGCGCGCAAGGGTCGGTTGTGCGTGGTCGGCTACGTGGACGGCTCGCTGCGCGCCGAGATCGATCTCGGCGCGGTGCACGCGAAGCGGCTGCAGGTCTACGGCATCTCCAACGCGCAGCTCCCCGCCTCGGAGAAGGCCGCCGCAGCCGCGGGCTTCGCGCGCGACGTGCTGCCTGCCTTCGTCGACGGTCGCCTCGACCCGGTGGTCGACCGCGTGTTCGGCTTCGACCGGATTCCCGAGGCCAAGGCCTGCATGGATTCCAGCGCGATGGTGGGCAAGATCGTCGTCACGCTCGAAGGATGACGCGGCAGCGCCACAGTCCTGCGGCCGTGACCGCGGCCGGCGCGATGTCGCCCCAGGCCGCGCAGCCGGTCGACCTGCTGGTCACCGGCGCCACGGTGCTGACCTTCGACGAGGCGAACACCACGCTCTCCGATGCGGCGATCGCCGTCGCGGGACAACGGATCGTCTGGATCGGTTCGTCTCGCGAGGCCGCTCGCCGCTACGCCGCCACCACCAGGCTCGATGCCCGCGGGCAGGTCGTGATGCCCGGCCTCACCGACTGCCACACCCATACCGCCCAGCAGTTCCTGCGCGGCAAGCTGGTGCAGCTGTCGCGCCGCGGGCGCCTGCGAATGCCACCCTGGCGGCATTACTACCTGCCGTACGAGGCCATGCTCACCGAGGAGGACATCCGGCAGTCGGGGCTGTGCGCCTACCTCGCGATGGTGAGCGTGGGCACGACCTGTTTCCTGGAGGCGGGTGGACCGCACCCGGATGCGATGGGCGAGGCGGCCGATGCCGTGGGGATTCGAGGGGTGGTGGCCTGGTCGACGATCGACGCCGACGACACGGTGCCGCCTTCGATGCGAACCACCCGACGCACCGCGCTGCGGCGAACCGAGGCGCTGATGCGTCGGTGGTCGTCCCATCCACGGGTACGGGCATGGCCGGCCCTGCGCCAGATCATGGTCTGCAGCGAAGCCCTGCAGCGCGAGATGATGGCGTTGACGAAGGCGCATGGCGCACGCCTGCATACCCATCTGGCCGAAGGCGCCTACGAGGTCGACTACGCGCTCGCGCGCTGGGGCATGCGCCCGGCGGAGTACCTCGACTCGCTCGCCGTACTCGGGCCGGAGCTGCTGGCGGCGCACTCGGTCCTGCTGTCGGTCGAGGAGATGGAACGCTACGTGGACCGCGGCGTGTCGGTCGCGCACTGCGCGTTCAACAACTACCACGTCGGCGTCCCTCGACTGCTCGAGATGATCCGCCGGGGCGTACCGGTAGGCATGGGCACCGACGGCGCAGGCGCATGGGGTCCGCTCGACCTGTTCCAGGTGGCCCACGCCGCGCGCATCGGCCTGCAGCTCGTCCACGGGACGCCCAATCATTATCGGGGCGTGATCTCCAGCGAGGAACTGCTGGCGATCGCGGTGCGCGGAGGTGCGAAGGTCGCCGGGCTCGAGGGAGAGACCGGTGTACTCGCCCCTGGAAGACTGGCCGACTTCATCGTGGTCGACGTGGACGCCCACGACCAGTACCCCTGCCACGATCCGCTGTTCGCAGTCGCCAGCAACACCACCGGCGCACAGGTGCGCAGCGTGGTCATCGACGGTCGGCTCGTGATGCGCGATCGCGAGTTCCTGACCGTCGATGCGAAGGCCGTCCGCGCCGGACTCGACCACCACCTCGAGGGCCTGATGCGGCGCTACGACGTGGCCCTGCGCAGCTGAGTCGGCACCGGCACGCCCACCCGCATCGGGCCCGACCGCGGGCCGCGGCGGGCACGCGGCTTGCATGCGCCCGCGGGGCGCGGGTGTCGGTCCGCGCGGGTATGCTCATCAGGATCCTGTCAGGAGAATCGTCATGTCGCTCGACCCACGCCCCGCCCTTGCCGCGACGGGCCCTCGCCGCCGGTTCCTGCATGCCACCGGCGCACTGTCCGCCCTGACGCTGCTGCCGATGGCCGCCCGTGCGCAGTCCTGGCCCGCGCGCCCGCTCTCGGTGATGGTGCCGTTCGCCGCGGGCGGCAGCGTGGACGTGACCGCGCGTGTCTTCATGTCACGGCTGGCCGAGCGACTGCGCCAGCCGGTGGTCATCGAGAACGTGGCCGGCGTGGCCGGCAGCATCGGCACGCAGCGGGTGGTCGGCGCGACGGCCGACGGCTACACGCTGCTCTTCGTGCCCGCCGCGCCGATCACCGTGCGCAAGCAGGTCGCGCCGGAGACGACCAAATACGACCCGCTCAGGGATCTCGAGCCGGTGGCGTGGGTGGGCAATTCCGCCTACGTGCTGGTCGCGCGGCCCGATTTCCCGGCGGCCACGCCGACCGAGCTGATCCGCGCGGTACGGGCCTCGCCGGGGCGATACAACTACGCGAGCGACGGCGTCGGCGGGCTGCTCCACGTGCTGGGCGAAATCGTGAGGTATCGCGGCAAGCTCGCGATGACGCATGTGCCCTACAAGGCCGGACCGCAGATCGTGATCGACCTGCAGGCCGGTGCGGTCGACCTCGCCGTGATGCCCTATTCGCTGGTACAGGCGCAGATCCGTGCGGGCAAACTGCGGGCGATCGGCGTGACTTCGCGCGATCGCTTCGCCTTCCTGCCCGACGTACCGCCGCTCGCCGATGCGCCCGAGCTGCGCGGCATGGACTTCCACTCGTGGTTCGGGCTGTTCGCGCCCGCGCGCACCGATGCCGGCATCGTCGACCGCCTCGCCCGCGAACTGGCAGCCATCGCCGAGGAACCCGAGGTCCGGGAGCGCATGAACGGCGTGGGGTTGCTGCCGGTCAAGGCCACCCGTGCCCAGTTCTCGGCGATGCTCGGCCGGGAGGTGCAGGAGATCGCCGCCATCGTCGCCGCGGCCGGCATCCGTGCCGATTGACCACGCAGGCGGGCATTTGACGGTTGATCGCGCAGCCGGGCCTTCGATGACCACCCGCGCGGTCGGTCATTCGAGATGAACTCGGGCGACGCAGCCGATCCACGCGCAGGGGGGGGCCGATGAACGCCCGCTCCTCGCCCACGCCGCCCGACGATCCCTCGCCCCTCGATCGCGCACGCGAGTGGCTGCGCTCGGCGTCCCGCGTGGTGGCGCTGACCGGAGCGGGCATCTCCACCGACTCGGGCATCCCCGATTTCCGCGGGCCCCAAGGCGTGTGGACCCGCGACCCGAAGGCCGAGCGCCTGTCCGACATCCGCTACTACGTCGCCGATCCCGAGGTCCGTCGCCTCGCCTGGCAGTCGCGCCTCGCGCATCCGGCATGGACCGCACAACCCGGTCGCGGCCACCGCGCGCTGGTCGACCTCGAACGCGAGGGAAAGCTGCTGGCGGTGGTCACGCAGAACATCGACGGGTTGCACCAGAAGGCCGGCCATCGACCGGAGGCCGTCATCGAGGTACACGGCACGATGCTGCACGTGATCTGCCTGTCCTGCGGGTGGCGCAGCCCGATGGAGCCCGTCGCCGAGCGGCTGCGCTCCGGCGAGGACGATCCACCGTGCCGCGAGTGCGGCGGCATCCTCAAGAGCGACACCATCTCCTTCGGGCAGTCGCTGAAGGCGGAGGTGCTCGAGCGCGCGACGCGCGCCGCGCAGACCTGCGACCTGCTGCTCGCCATCGGCACGACGTTGCGTGTCCATCCGGTGGCCGGCCTGGTGCCGATCGCGCGCGAGGCGGGCGCGCGGGTGGTCATCCTGAACGCCGAGCCCACCGCGATGGATGATCTGGCCGATGCCGTGCTGCGCGGGCCGATCGGCGAGTGGCTACCTGCGCTGGTCGAACCTCCCGTGGCATCGGCCTGATCGGCACGACGACCCGCCTGCGATGCGAGTCCCGCCACGGGCCGGATCGGCGGGCGCGGGGGGGTCGGCGGGCGGCTCGCGCTCAGCGCCGAAACGGCAGCATGCGGTGCGCGAGCCCGGTCCGCTCGTACACGTGCTTGCGGATCACCAGGCCGACATGCCACGCGATCACGATCAGCAGCAGGTATGCACCGACCACGTGGAGCATCCAGACGATCCACGCCCAGTCCTGCTTGCCGATCGGGTTGGGAAGATCGACCAGCCCGAACAGCCGCACGCCATAGCCCCCGGCCATCACGAACAGGTAGCCGGTCACCGGCAGCACGAACAGCAGCCAGTAGAGCGCGCATTCCACCCGGTGGACGATGGTCCGCTCGACTTCGGTGAGCGCGGGATGCCACTCGGGCAGCGGCGTCGTCCGGCGCCAGATCAGCCGCGCCACCACCAGCAGCAGCAGCACGAGCCCGATCGACTTGTGCCCGTTGTACCAGGTATCGCCGACCATGCCGAAGACGGACTTGCCCTGGGCCATGCGGGTCATGATGTTCGCCCCGACGAACTGGTAGACCAGCCCGGCGAACATCGCCCAGTGCAGCAGCCGGCTCACGAGTCCGTAACGATCGGGGCGGTTGAGCAGCGGCATCGGATCAGGGCCTCCGCCGGTCGACGGCCACCGCAAGGCCGCACGCAGCGCGGGCGCGGCGGCAGGGGGCGGCGCCGTCCCACCGCGGGGCGCGGACGCGATCGGCGGGGGGGAGATCCGCGCCCGGGCGTGCCGTGCGCATCCACCCCCGCAAGCCGGCGACCGACAGGGGACGGGTCAAGGCTTGCGGTCGGGAATGACCGCCCAGCCGTCGATCTCGAGCAGCATCGTCGGCACCACGAAACCCGACACTTGTACGGTGGTGCTGCACGGCAGTTCCTCGCCGAAGTACTCGTGGATCACGTCGTTGATCTTGTCCTGGTCGTCGATGTTGCGCAGGTAGCGCGTGATCTTGACGATGTTGCGGAACTCGCCGCCGGCGGCCTCGACCATCCGCTTCATCTTGTCGAGCACCATGCGCGCCTGCGCGCCCGCATCGTCCGGAAGTATCCACTCCTCGGGCACGTGGGGATGCTTGTGGTCGGGTTTGTGCGGTCCCATGCCGGACATGAACAGCAGGGTGCCGCCCTCGACCTTGATCGCCGGCACGTACGGCGTGCGGTGCTCCTTGTGCAGGGGCCAGGGCAGGATGGTCTCTCGCTTCATCGAACGCTCCTCGTCATGATTCGAAACGGCGTCGCCGGTGCGGCGGCCGCGGTACCGGACCTACTGCACCGGGATGTTGGCCTCGCGCACCACGCGAGCCCAGCGCCGGGTGTCGCTCTCGACCAGCGCCGCGAACGCTTCGGGCGTGCTCGACCGCGCGACCGCGCCGCCTTTCTCGATCGCGGCGATCACCTCGGCGTCGGCGAGCGTCTGGCGCAAGGCTGCAGCGAGCCGGGCGACCGGCTCGGGCGCAAGCCCGCGCGGACCGAGCACGCCCAGCCAGCCCTGCACGGCGAAGTCGCGCACGCCCGCCTCGGCTACCGTCGGCACCTCGGGCAACAGCGGCGAGCGTGCGGCGCCGGTCGTCGCCAGCACCCTCACCCGGCCAGCGCGCACGTGCGGCGCCAGCACCGACTCGATCTCCACGACCATCGGGATCTGGCCTCCGACGAGGTCGGTCACCGGGGCTGCGCCGCCCTTGTACGGCACGTGCAACCACTGCACGCCCGCCGCGGCCGCGAGCAGCTCGGCCACCAGGTGCTGGCCGGAGCCGATGCCGCCGGTTCCGTACCCGATCGCGCCCGGTTTCGTCCGCGCGGCGGCGAGGAGTTCCGGCAGCGTCGCCCATGGCGCGCCGGCGGCCACCGCGATCGCGTAGGCGAACTGGCTCACGCCGCCGATCGCGGTGAAGTCACGCACCGGGTCGTAGCCTGCATTGGGGTTCAGCGCCACCGCGGTGGTGAAGCCGGTGGGGGCGAGCAGCAGCGTGTAGCCGTCGGACGCCGACTGTCGCACCGCGTTGAACGCGATCGCGCCACCCGCGCCGACGCGGTTCTCGACGACCACGGGCTGCCCGAGCAGTTCGCCGAGCCGCCGCGCGACGATGCGTGCGGTCAGGTCGACGTTGCCACCGGGCGCGGCGCCCACGACCAGCCGCAACGGCCGGTTCGGATAGCCCGGCTGCGCCAGGGCGGCTGCGCCATGGAGGCCGCACGCGAATGCAGTGCCCGCGAGCAGAAGTCCGCGGCGCCTGACCTGCCTGTCCATCGATGTCCTCCCGTTGCGTGCACCGAAGCCGGGTTACACCACGCGGTTGACTACCGGCTGCCCGGCGAAATGACGGCGCAGGTTCTCCAGTTGCCGATCGGCCATCGCGCGGCGCGTCTCCACCGTGTAGGTGCCGGCGTGCGGCGACAGCACCACCGTGTCGAGTTCGACCAGCCGCGGGTCGATGCGCGGCTCGTTCTGCATCGTGTCGAGGCCCGCGCCCGCGAGCTTTCCCTGCTGCAGGTATTCGATCATCACGGGTTCGTCGATCACCGACCCACGGGCCACGTTGATCACGTAGCCGCGCGGGCCGAGTGCATCGAGGACCGCTCCGTCGACCAGACCTTCGGTTGCCGGGCCTCCGGGCACCGCGACCACCAGCACGTCGCTGTTCCGGGCGAGGGTCACCGGATCCGGATCCCACGGATAGTCGACGCCGCTGCGCGGCTTGCGGTTGTGGTAACGAACCGACATGCCGAACGCACAGGCCCTGCGCGCCACTTCGACTCCGATGCCGCCGAGGCCGAGCACGCCCACCGTCTTGCCCCCCAGCGAGGTGGCCGGCGGGAAGGTGCCCGGGGCCGTCCACAGGCCGGTGCGCACGAAACGGTCGGCGTAGAGGAAGCGTCGCATCACGTTGAGCATCAGCGCGATCGCGGTATCGGCCACGCAGGCCTCGACGAGTCCGACGACGTTGGCCACGACCACGCCTCGGGCGCGCGCGGCCGCGAGATCGATCTTCTCGGTGCCATCGCCGTAATGGGAAATGATCTCCAGCCGGGGCAGCGCCGCGATCAGCGCGGCGTCCACGCCCCCGTGGGCGAAGCTCGCGATCCCGCGCACCCGCGGGCCGACCTCGGCCAGCAGCCGCGCCCGATCGGGCGCCTCGTAGAGGCGATGGCAGACGTAGTCCGCCTCGAGCATCTCCATCGCCGGCGACGGGATGCGGGTGGTGAGCAGCAGTTCGATCTTCATGGTCTCAATCCAGCGAAACGGAACCCCCGCAGCGCAGGGTACAGCGGCCGGCGGCGCCGTGCGCGGGAGCACCACGCCCCCGCGGCTCGGCGCAGCGACGTCGCGCATGCGAGGACGCAGGCCCCGCCGGTGGCCTTGGGGGCGTCGGCCCGATACCCGTGCGGCGGAAGGCGTGTCCGTGCACGGCACCCCTCCACCGACGCCAGCGAAACCCCGGGGGCAGGGCGATCCGGCGATCGTCCGGCATCCTTCTGCTCATCGCTCGCGCACGGGCAGTCGCGAGGTGACTTCCGCCCAGCGGGCGTGTTCGGCGTCGAGGAAGGCCGTGAATGCCGTTGCCGATGACCCCACGGGCTCCACGCCCTGCGCTTCGAGACGGTCGCGCAGTTCAGCGCGCTGCAGCAGCGCAGCCGTCTCCGTGGACAGGCGCTCGATCCACTCGGGTCGGGTTCCCGCCCGGATCACCAGCCCGCTGAACCAGTTGCCGAGGTCGATTGCCCCGAGCCCGGCCTCGGCCAGCGTGGGCACCGAGGGCAGCAGCCGCGAGCGCTGCGGCGAACCGGTGGCCAGCACGCGCACCGTGCCCGCCGACAGCTGCGCCGCCATGTCGAGCTGGGTGGTCAGCATCAGCGCGATGCGGCCACCGGCGAGGTCGACCAGCGCCGGCGCCGAACCCTTGTAGGGCACGTGCAACAGCTCCAGCCCCAGCCGCTGCGCAAGCAGCTCGGTGGCCATGTGGCCCAGGCCCCCGGCCCCCACCGATCCGTAGGCCATGCGCCCGGGCTGCGCACGGGCCTGCCCGACCAGGTCGGCCATCGATCGCGCAGGCGACTCGCGCCCCACGGCCACCAGCATCGGGGCCCGCGACAGCAGGGAGACGCCAACGAAGTCGCGCCGCGCATCGTAGGGCAGCTTGCCCTCGGTGTAGGGTGTGATCACGAACGGAGGCGCTGCCAGCAGCAGCGTGCCGCCATCGGCCGGTTGCCGCGCGACGTAGTCGGTGCCGGCGATCGCGCTCGCCCCCGGGCGGTTCTCGACCACCACCGGCTGCGCGAGACGCTCGGACAGCCCCTGCGCGACCAGCCGCGCCTGGACGTCGGACGAGCCCCCGGGGGGATAGGGCACGATGATGCGCAACGGGCGGGATCGCTCTGGCTGCGCGTGGACGCCTGGCGCGAGCAGCGCGAGCGCGACCAGGCCGATGACCGGGAAGCCGTGGCGGTACGCTGCAGGCATGGGTCCTCCGTGCGATCGTGCGAGGGTCGACAGGGCGAGGGCACGGGTGCGGAAAGACGCGCATGCGCGAGGCACGCGTGCACGAGGCCTGCGTCGCCCCGCAGTATCGGATCGCGGGAGTCCCCGGTCAATCGACGAAACGCGGCGGGCGCACGCCACACGGATCACCGCCGCCCGCGACCTTGCGCGCGTTCCTGCACCCGACGCCGAACGCGCGCGCGGCACCCGATTGCCTGCGGGGCCGCCGGCTGCTCAGGCAGGATCGGCGGCGATCGACCGCACCACGCGCGGCAGGTACAGGTGCAGCAGCAGGCCACGCACGGCCAGGAATGCGGTCACCGCGGCCCACAGCCCGGCATTGCCCGCCAGCGGCATGGCCGCGTACGTCACGACCAGGTAGGCCGCGAAGGCCACGATCACGGTATTGCGCATGATGCGCGTGCGCGTGGCGGCGAGGTAGATCCCGTCGTACAGGTAGGCCCAGACCGATACCAGCGGGATCAGCGCAGGCCATCCGAGCATGCCGACCGCCGCCTCGCGCACCTCCGGGATGCTGGTGATCAGGGCGACCATCGCCGGACCGAACAGCAGGTACACCACGACGTTGCCCGCACCCACGATGCCCCCCCAGAGCAGGACCACCCGGCGGCCTTGCAGGAACCCCGGCGCATCGCGACGACCGACGGCTTCGCCCAGCAACGTCTCGGCGGCGTGCGCGAAGCCGTCGAGCCCGAACGAGGTGAACATCAGGAACAGGTGCAGCACCTGGTTGGCCGCGAGCGGCAGGTCGCCCAGCTCCGCGCTCTTCGCCATGAAGATCGCGAACACCGAGACCACGCACAGCGTGCGCAGCACGATATCGCCGTTGATCGCCACCATCCGGCGCAGGCGGGCTGCATCGAGCAGGACGGCACCCGGTCGCCCGGCGGGCAGATCGCTCAGCGTGCGCCTCACCTGGTAGACACCCAGCGCGAGGCCCGCGTACTCGGCGATCACCGAGGCCAGTGCCGCGCCGGCCACGCCGAGGCCCAGGCCGAACACGAAGATCACGTCGAGCACGATGTTCACCCCGTTGGTGAACAGCTGGATCACCAGCGGCGTTCGCACGTTGCGCAGCCCGTACAGCCAGCCAATGATCGCGTAGGTGCACAGTACCGCGGGCAGCGCCCACACGCGGATCAGGAAATACTCGCGCGCGAGCTGCTCGACCCGGTCGCTCGCGTCGATCAGCGCGAAGGCCAGCGCGAGGATCGGTCCCTGCAGCATCACCATCACGCCGCCGGCGGCCGCGGCGAGCAGCAGCGCGCGGCCGAGCATCATCCGCACCTCGGCCGCGTCACCGGCGCCGCGCGCCTGCGCGGTCGGGCCGGTCGTGCCCATGCGCAGGCAGTTGAACAGGTGATAGATGAAATTGAACAGCATCGCGCCGATGGCCACGGCACCGATGTAGTGGACCTCGCCGAGGTGCCCGACCACGGCGGTGTCGACCGCGCCGAGCAGCGGCACCGACACGTTGGCCAGGACGATCGGGCCGGCCAGCGCCCAGACCTGCCGGTGCGTGACCGGCGCGGCGGAGTGCGCGCCGCTGCCGGACACGCTCAGGCCCGGGCCTCGGTCTTCAGCGCGCGCTCGAGTATCCGCGCGACATGCACGGCCTCGCGATCGGCACCGTCGCGGACCTGGTGCCGGCAACTCGTGCCGTCGGCCACCAGCAGGGTATCCGCGGCGGCCTTTCGAACGCCAGGCAGCACCGACAGTTCGCCGATCTTCATCGACATCTCGTAGTGCTCGGCCTCGTAGCCGAAGCTGCCCGCCATCCCGCAGCAGGTCGACTCCAGCACGCTCACCTCCAGTTCCGGCACCAGCCGCAGCACCCGTTCCACCGCGGGCATCGCGCCGAAGGACTTCTGGTGGCAATGGCCATGCAGCAGTGCGCGGCCGGGCATCGGGGCGAGCGGCAGCGCGAGGCGCCCGGCATCGAGTTCGCGCGCGAGGAACTCCTCGAACGTGAGGCTTGCCTGCGCGACCGCCTCGACCTCGGCGGCGGGCAGCATCGAGCGCCACTCGTCGCGCAGGCCGAAGATGCACGAGGGCTCGAGGCCGACCACCGTCGCGCCGCGTGCGACCGCGGGCGCGAGCGCGGCCAGCGTTCGCCGTGCCTCGGTGCGTGCATGATCGACCAGCCCCGCCGCAAGGAAGGTACGCCCGCAGCACAGCGCCCGCCCCCCCTCGGGCGGCCGGGCCACGCCGACCCGGTAGCCTGCGGCCTTGAGCACCGCCACCGCGGCCCGCAGGTTCTCGGGTTCGAACCAGCGGTTGAACGTGTCGGCGAGCAGCACCACCTCGCCTGCCGACGCGACCGGCTCTGCGGATGCCCTCGGGCCCACCGCCGCGCCGACCTCGTGGTCGCGAAAGGCGTCCCGCCGCCATGTCGGCAGCGCCCGCCGCGCGCTGAGCCCGGTCACCCGCTCGGCCAGCGCCGCGAGCGCCGGCACCCGGTTGCGCAGGTTGAGCAACGGCGCGAGGCGCGAACCCCAGGCGGCATAGCGCGGCAACCAGGCCACCAGCCGATCGCGCAGCCGCAGCCCGTGCCGGCGTTGCCACTGGTGGAGGAACTCCACCTTCATCTTCGCCATGTCCACGCCGGTCGGGCATTCGCGGCGACAGCCCTTGCAGGACACGCACAGTTCCATGGTCTCGCGCATCGGCTCCGAAGTGAGGGCGTCCGGGCCGAGCTGCCCCGACAGCGCCAGGCGCAGCGTGTTCGCGCGCCCGCGCGTCACGTGCTGTTCGTCGCCCGTGGCGCGGTAGGACGGGCACATCGTGCCGGCATCGAACTTGCGGCAGTGCCCGTTGTTGTTGCAGGCCTCCACCGCCTTCGCGAAGCCGGCGCTGCGCGCGCCGGGGGCCTCGGGCGCGTCGGTGGCCTCGCTCCAGTCGAGCGCGGTGTCGAGCGCGGGTACCGCATAGCCGGGGGCGAAGCGAAACAGGCTGCGATCGTCCTGGCGCGGCGCGCGCACGATCTTCCCGGGGTTGAGCAGCCCTTTCGGGTCGAACAGGTCCTTCACCTGCTCGAAGGCGCGCGCGAGCCGCGCGCCGTAGAAGGGCTCGATCCACTGCGAGCGCACCAGCCCGTCGCCGTGCTCGCCCGAGTAGGCGCCCTTGTACTCGCGCACCAGCGCCATCGCCTGCTCGGCGATCGCGCGCATCTGGGTCGCTCCTTCGCGGCGCATGTCGAGGATGGGCCGCACATGCAGGCATCCGACCGACGCGTGGGCATACCAGGTGCCCCGGGTGCCGTTGCGATGGAACACCTCGGTCAGCCGCGAGGTGTACTCGGCGAGATGCTCGAGCGGTACCGCGCAGTCCTCGATGAACGACACCGGCTTGCCGTCGCCCTTCATCGACATCATGATGTTCAGCCCTGCCTTGCGGACCTCCCAGAGGTCGCGCTGCAGCTTCGCGTCGGTGATCTCCACCACGCTGCCCGGCAGGCCGAGGTCGCCCATCAGTTCGCTCAGCGCGCGCAGGCGGCGCAGGTTTTCCTGCTGGGCCTCCGGCGTGCCATCGCCGGCGAACTCCACGAGCAGGATCGCGTCCGGGTCGCCCTTGATGCAGCGCTCCACCACCGGCAGGAAGGCGGGATTGCCGCGCGCAAGCCCGATCATCGTGCGGTCCACGGCCTCGACGGCCACCGGCCCCAGGCGGACGATGTGCTGGGCCGCGTCCATCGCCTGGTAGAAGGTCGGGAAGTGGCACACGCCCAGCGTCTTGCTCGTCGGCAGCGGCGAGAGCGCGAGCTTGACCCGGCGGGTGAAGGCCAGCGTACCCTCGGAGCCCACCAGCAGTTGCGCCCAGTTGGGCGCCTCCACCGCCACGCGGTTCAGGTTGTAGCCGGCGACGTTGCGCAGCACCGTCGGGTAGCGGTGCTCGATCTCCTCGGCCTCTCGGCGCACGATGTCGCGCACGCGTGCGAGCAGGTCGCGCTGGGCGGGGTCGGCGGGTGTCGAGGCATCGAACACCGCAGTGCGGCCGTCGGCGAGCATGGCGTCGATCGCCAGCACGTTGTCGACCATGTTGCCGTAGTGGATCGACCGCGACCCGCAACTGTTGTTGGCCGTCATGCCACCGAGCGTGGCCTGCGCACTGGTCGACACGTCCACGGGGAACCACAGCCCGTGCGGTCGCAGCCACGCGTTGAGATGGTCGAGCACGACACCCGGTTCCACCCACACGGTGCGCGCCTCGCGGTCGAACTCGAGCACACGGCCGAGATGCCGGGAGCAGTCGATGACCAGCGCCGCGCCCACCGTCTGCCCGCACTGCGAACTGCCGCCGCCTCGGGCGAGCACCGGCACGCCTTCCTCGAGCGCGATGCGCACGGCGGTCTCGGCATCGCGCAGGTGACGCGGGATCACCACGCCGACCGGGTCGACCTGGTAGATGGACGCGTCGGTCGAGTAGCGCCCGCGCGTGAAGGCGTCGAAGCGCACCTCGCCCTCCAGGCTCTGCGCAAGCCGCCGGGCGAGCGCGGGGTCGCCGCGGCGCGGGTGGAAGGCGACGGTGAAGGTGCCGGGGGAAGCGGGAGCGTTCATCGGTGCACGCGCGGGGCTGGGAGGGCTCGGAGACGGAAGGTGGACGCGGAGAGGCAGGGACCGCGGCGCGCCGGTGGCGCCGGCCCGCGAAGTGAGGGGGCTCGACCCGGTATCAGGTCGCGTCCGCAGGCCCGGTGCGGGCGGCGAGCATCGCGTCGAGCAGCACCTGCGGCTCCTGGGCCCCGGACACCGCATAGCGCCGATCGAAGATGAAGAACGGCACGCCCTGGACGCCGAGCGCGCGGGAGGCCTGTTCCTGCGCATCGACGGCCGCCAGCGCGTGTTCGTCGATGAGGCACTCCCTCGCCCGGCGCTCGTCGAGGCCGGCAGCGGTCACGATGCGCACCAGTGCTTCGGCATCGGTCAGATCCTGCCCGTGGAGGAAGTAGGCCTCCATCAGCGCCTCCTTGACCTGCGGCTGTACGCCCTGGCGACCCGCGAGCGCAACGAGCGCATGCGCGGCCCGCGTGTTGGGCTGGCGCTCGATGCGCTCGAAGGCGAAGTCGATCCCCGCCTGAGCGCCGACCGAGGCAACCCTCGCGTAGCGTCCGTGCCCCTGCCCCGGGCCGAACTTGGACTCGATGTAGGCGAGGCGGTCCATGCCCTCGGCGGGCAGGTGGGGATTCAACTGGAAGGGTAGCCACGACACCCTCGGCGGCGGCGCGTCCGGTCGCGCCTGCGCGTACAGCGCCAGCGCCGCTTCGAGTCGGCGCTTGCCGATGAAGCACCAGGGGCAGACGATGTCGGAGACGATCTCGATGGCGAGCGGCTCGTTCGGGTCCAGGGTGTTCATGCGCGGATCTCGGCAGTGGAGTCAGGGGACACGGGGGCGCCGCCATCGGGGGGGCGTGACGCCTGCAGCGGTGCGCGCGCACGCGCTGCGCCGCACGCGTCGGGATGCGCGGGGGAACGGGTGGGGACCAGGGCTGCGGTGCCCTTTCGCTCGCCCGAAGCGGCGGCGAGCACCGAGTCCAGCACGCGCGCACCCGTGTGCTCGAGATGCTCCCGAAGCAATGCGGCCAGCCGCGGACCCTCGCCCGCCTCGAAGGCCGAGAGAAGTGCCTCGTGTTCCGCGATGGCCTGGTCCCAGCGCCGCTGCGACAGGTTGGCCATGAACCGGATCCGCTGGACCTGGGCATTGAGCGAGCGCCAGGCCTGGACCAGGGCCGCATTCCCCGAGGACTCGATCAGCAATGCGTGCACGCGCTGGTTGTATTCGAAGTACTGCGGCAGTTCGCCCCGCGCGTGGTGCAGCAGCATCGCGTAGTGCGCGGCACGAAGCTCGGCGCGCTGCAGTGCGGTGGCCTGGCGGCAGGCCAGTTCACCGGCCAGCGACTCGAGCGCGGCAAGCACCACGAACACCTCGCGTACCCGGGCCGCGTCGATCGCAGCCACGCAGGCGCCCCGGTGCGGATGCAGTTCCGCGAGCCCCTCCGAGGCGAGGGATCTGATGGCCTCGCGCAAAGGGGTGCGCGAGATACCCAACCGCGCCGCAAGCACCCGCTCGTTGAGTTTCTCCCCGGGCGCCAGTTCGCCGCGCACGATCATCGCGCGCAACCGCTCGACGCCTGCGGCGTGCAGCAGCGGACGAGGCGCGGGCGACGGGGCACGGGAGGCTCCGGATCGACGGCCCGCGGGGGGGCGGAGGGCAGGGTCAGTCATGGCTCAACCGTAGTCGAATTGCATACAAATCGCAATCAGCCAGGGTTCCGTTGCGGCATTCCCTTTAGAATTGCAGCCGCGGGAAAACTCCCCGTGCTGTTTTTTTGCATACAATCACGGTCGAACGCGATTCCACGCGCCTCAGGAGACCTCCGATGCCCGCGCCCGCCGGCCGCCACTTCCTGCAGATTCCCGGTCCGACCAACGTGCCCGACCGGGTGCTGCGCGCGATGGACCGGCCAACGATCGACCACCGCGGCCCGGAGTTCCAGCGACTCGGGCGCGAGGTGCTGGAAGGCCTCAAGGCGGTCTTCCGCACCCGCCAGCCGGTGGTGATCTACCCGGCCTCGGGGACCGGTGCCTGGGAGGCCGCGCTGGTGAACACGCTCTCGCCCGGCGATCGGGTGCTGATGGTCGAGACCGGCCAGTTCGCCTCGCTCTGGCGCGGGTTGGCCGAGCGGCTCGGGCTCGCGCCCGAGTTCCTGTCGATCGGGGACGACCCGTGGCGGCGCGGCGTCGACCCGCAGGCCATCGCCGCGCGACTCGCCGCGGACACCCGCCGCGAGATCCGCGCGGTGTGCGTGGTGCACAACGAGACCTCCACTGGCGTCACCTCGCGCATCGCCGAGGTGCGCCGCGCGATCGACGACACCGGACATCCGGCGCTGCTGATGGTCGACACCATCTCCTCGCTGGGATCCATCGACTACCGCCACGACGAGTGGGGCGTGGACGTGACCATCGCCGGATCGCAGAAAGGCCTGATGCTGCCTCCGGGGCTGTCGTTCAACGCGGTGTCGGAGAAGGCACTGGCCGCCGCCGAATCCGCGCGCATGCCCCGCTCGTACTGGAGCTGGAAGGAGATGCTGGGACCCAACGCCAGCGGCTTCTTCCCGTTCACGCCCGCCACCAACCTGCTGTTCGGATTGCGCGAGGCCCTGGCGATGCTGCAGGAGGAGGGGCTCGACGAGGTCTTCGCACGCCACCAGCGCCATGCCGAGGCCACGCGCCGCGCGGTTCGCGCCTGGGGGCTGGAACTGCAGTGCGTCGACGAGCGGGAACACTCGTCCGCGCTGACGGCGGTGCGCATGCCCGACGGGCACGACGAGGCCGCCTTCCGCAAGGTGGTGCTCGAGCACTTCGACCTGTCGCTGGGCTCGGGGCTGGGGAAGGTGGCCGGCCGGGTGTTTCGCATCGGCCACCTGGGCGATTTCAACGACCTCACGCTGATGGCGACCCTCGCCGGTTGCGAGATGGGCCTCGCGCTGGCCGGTGTGCCCCATCGCGGCGGCGGCGTCGCGGCCGCGATGGGTTACCTGCGCGAGGTGCACGCGAACGCGCCCGCCGGTCGCTTCGTCACGCGCAGCTGAGCCTGGCCGCGTCCGCCCGGGCGCACCGCCCCCGCCGACTCCGCCCGCGCCCGCCCTGCGCGAGCGATCCCCCGGGAATGCCCCGATGACCGCCATCCGCAACGTCCTGTTCATCACCTCCGACCAGCAGCGCGGCGACTGCTTCGGCTTCGAGGGGCGCGCGGTGAAGACCCCGCACCTCGACCTGCTGGCTCGCCAGGGCACGCGGTTCGCGGCCTGCATCACGCCCAACGTCGTCTGCCAGCCCTCGCGCGCATCGATGCTCACCGGCCTGCTGCCGATGAACCATCGCGTCTGGGACAACGGCGTGGACCTCGACCCGGCGACAGGGGCGCTGGGCTTCGCCGGCCAGTTCGCCCGCGCGGGCCGTGCCACCGGATTCATCGGCAAGGCGCACTTCTCGACCAAGCACACCTTCGCACCCACCGGCACGCCCGAGTGCGAGCACAGCATGAAGGACTACCCGGCCGGCTGGGCCGGCCCGTACATGGGCTTCGGGCACGTGGAGCTGGTGGTCGAGGGCCACAACCGCAACCCGCCGCAGGCACCGCCCGGCGGCCAGGCCTACGAGCGCTGGTACCACGGAGACGGCCTGGGCGAGTGGAAGGACGGTCTCCACGCGACGCGGCTCGCGCCGGACGTCGGTGCGGCGCAGACCTGGCACTCCGCGCTGCCCAGCGCATTCCACAACTCGACCTGGGTCGGCGACCGCGCGATCGAGTTCATGCGCGCGAATCGCGACCGTCCGTTCCTGTGCTGGGCGTCGTTCCCCGACCCGCACCACCCGTTCGACGCGCCCGAGCCCTGGAGCCGGATGCACCACCCCGACGAGGTCGACCTGCCGGCGCATCGCACGCGCGACCTCGAGCGTCGCCCGTGGTGGCATCGGGCCAGCCTGGAAGGCCAGCCACGGCTCACCCGCCCGGACATGCTCGCCCACCGGGCCGGGGGCTCGCGCGTGCCCGCGCAGACCGACGAGCAGCTGCGCCACCTGATCGCGAACTACTACGGCATGATTTCGCTGATCGACCACAATGTCGGGCGCATGATGATCGCGCTGCACGACCTGGGGCTCGCGCAGGACACGCTCGTGATCTACACCACCGATCACGGCGACTGGCTGGGCGACCACGGCCTCATCCTCAAGGGGCCGATGTTCTACGAGGGGCTGCTCCGGGTGGGCTACGTGATGCGGGGCCCCGGCATCCCCGCGGGCCAGGTGGTGCGCGATCCGGTCTCCACGCTGGACACCGCCGCCACGCTCTACGACTACTGCGCGGTGCCCGCGGCCAGACCGCTGCACTCGCGCAGCCTGCGCCCGCTGGTCGAGGGCCGCGGCTCGCGCGACTTCGCCTACAACGAGTGGCGCCTGCACCCCTCGCGAACCGGCATCGCGCTCGACCTGCGTTGCGTGCGCACCCGCGAGGCCAAGCTCACGCTCGAGCTGGGCTCGGGGGCAGGCGAGCTCTACCGGCTCGACCGGGACCCGGACGAAATGGACAACCTGTTCGGCAATCCCGATCACGCACGACTGCAGCGCGAGCTGACCGACATGGCGATGAGTCGTCCGCGCGACTGGCAGGAACCGCTGCCCGAGCCGATCGGCATGGCCTGAGTCGAGGCCCCTCCCGCCGGCTGGCGTTCGCGTGCACAATCGCCCGGCAGGGCCGGAAAGCGTCCGCGTTCGAGACCGTCGGCCACCCTTCGACATCCGCGTCCCTGGGTCGATCAGGAGGAGCCATGCCATCCATGTACCCATTCGCGTGCCGCCAGCGCCTCGGGCTGTCGGCCGTCGTGCTGGCCTGCGCGTCGCTGGCCGCAAGCGCACCGGCTCTCGCTCAGGGCAAGGGACCGGGCGGCTACCCGATCAAGCCGGTCCGTTTCCTGGTGCCGTTCGCCCCCGGGGGAACCACCGACCTGCTCGCGCGCCTGGTCGCCCAGCGCATGGGGGAGGAACTCGGGCAACCGCTCGTCGTGGACAACCGCGGCGGGGCAGGCGGCACGATTGCCGCGGAGATCGTCGCGCGCGCGCCGGGCGACGGCTACACGCTCAAGATGAACCACCAGGGCATGACGTTCAACGCCACGCTCTACCCGAAACTGACCTTCGATACCGCGAAGGCCTTTACGGCCATCGGGCAACTGGGCATCACGCCCAACGTGCTCGTGCTCAACAACGCGCTGCCGGCAAAGAGCCTGCCGGAGCTGATCGCGCTGGCGAAGAAGACGGAGATCCCGTTCGGCTCCGGCGGCATGGGCAGCTCGGCGCACCTGGCCGTCGAGCTGTTCATGCTCGCCTCCGGCGTGAAGCTCGTGCACGTGCCCTACAAGGGTGCCGGCCCCGCGCTGGCCGACACCATCTCCGGGCAGGTCCAGATGATGATCGCCACGCTGCCGGCGGCAGCGGGCTTCATCCGTGCCGGCAAGCTGCGCGCGATCGGCATGTCGGGATTGAAGCGCTCCCCGGCCTTCCCGGACATCCCCACGCTCAGCGAGGGCGGGGCAATCAAGTACCAGTACGACACCTGGTACGGGGTGTTCGGCCCTGCCGCCATGCCGCGTCCGATGGTGTCCTGGCTCAATGCCTCGCTCAACCGGATCCTGCTCGAGCCCACCATGCGTCAGCGCCTCTCCGATACTGGCCTGGAGGTGGAGACCAGCACGCCCGAGGGCCTGCAGCGCACGGTCGTGGAGGACATCGCGCGCTGGGGCAAGGTGATCCGCGAGGCACGCATCCGCATCGAGTAGCCGTACCGCCAGCGCACCCCCGGGAGCGCCGAGCGAGCCGTCGACGCCGCGGGCGCCCCCGCCCCCCGGGCGTCGATCGGCAGCGTGCGGTCGACCGGAGCCGCCGGTCCGGCACCGGGGACGGCGAGGCTACCCGTGCCGTCCAGGGGTGCTCGTCCGTCGGGCCCGACTGCCTCGCCCCGCCGGCGCGCGGGCCCGCGCGCGGCGCACGTCACCGGCTGGTAAGCTCATGCGGCCACCGAGGAGGAACGCATGAACCAGGCGAAGACCTTGCGCGCACGGCTCGCGCAACCCGGGATGATCGTCGCCCCGGGCATCTACGACGGGATGTCGGCACGGCTCGGCCGCATGGCGGGCTTCGAGGCCCTGTACGCCACCGGCGGCGGCATCGCCCGCTCCACCGGCGTGCCGGACATCAACCTGATCGACCCGGGCCAGATCGTCCAGCGACTGCAGGAGATCTGCGACGCCGTCGACTGCCCGGTGATCGGCGATGCCGACACCGGCTACGGCAACGCACTCAACGCCTACCGGGTGATCCGCCAGTTCGCCCGCATCGGGTTGGCCGGCGTGCATCTCGAGGACCAGACCTTCCCCAAGCGCTGCGGCCACCTCAACGACAAGTCGATCGTTCCCGCCTCGGCCTTCGTCCCCGTGCTGAAGGCCGCCAAGGATGCCGATCCGGACATCGTCATCATCGCGCGTACCGACGCGATCGCCGTGGAAGGCTTCGACGCCGCGGTCGAGCGCATGCACCGCTATGACGAGGCCGGCGCCGACGTGCTGTTCATCGAAGCACCCACCACCCTCGAGCAGATCGAACGCATCCCCAGGCTGTTCACGAAGCCGGTGCTGATCAACATGTTCTTCGGCGGCAAGACGCCGCTGGTCTCGGCCGCCGATCTCGAGCGCATGGGCTATCGCATCGAGATCATCCCGTCCGACGCCCAGCGCGCCGCGATTCGCGCGATGCAGCGGGTGTTCGCGACCCTGAAGCAGCACGGCGAGGCCTCGTCGATGGCCGCCGACATGGCCAGTTTCGACGAGCGCGAGCAGATCGTCGCGACCCAGGCGTGGTTCGCACGCGGCAAGTCCTACGAGTGATCGCAGGGCGCGTGCCGGCGCATCCGCCGCCCGCGGACCGGGCGACGGTGCGACGGATCGCGGGCGCAGTGGCGGCAGCCGCGACCCTGCTCGCCGGCATCGCGGCCCCGGCGGTCCACGCACAGGGACGCGGACCCGGCGGCTACCCGGCCAAGCCGGTGCGGCTGGTGACCGCCGGGGTGCCGGGCGGCACCACCGACATCGTCGCACGCGTGGTGTCGCCACGCTGGGCCGAGGAACTCGGGCAGACGGTCCTCATCGACAACCGCGCGGGTGCTGCCGGCCTGATCGCGCGCGACGTCGTCGCCCGGGCTGCGCCCGATGGCTACACGCTGCTCATGACCAACCAGGCGATCGTGTTCGCCGCCGCCCTGCACCCGGCGGGAGCCGAGGGACTCGCCCGCGACTTCGCCGCCGTCGCGTGGCTGGGCGTCTCGCCGAACATGCTGGTCGCCAATACCGCGCTGCCCGCGCGCACCGTCGGCGAACTGGTGTCGCTGCTGCGTTCGCGCGAGGTGGGCTACGCGTCCGGCGGGGTGGGCAGCTCCACCCACGTCGCGATGGAACTGTTCCTGCGAACGACCGGTGCGCGCGCGCTGCACGTGCCGTACAAGAGTGCAGGCGCGGGCATCACCGACGTGGTGGCCGGACACGTGCACTTCATGATCAGCACCCTGCCCGCGGCACTGCCGTACGTCCGCAACGGGAAGCTGCGCGCGATCGCCCTCACCGGCGCGCAGCGCTCGCCCGCGCTGCGTGACCTCCCGACGCTCGCCGAAGTCGGCGTGCGCGGATACCTGTTCGACACCTGGTACGGTATCTTCGGTCCGGCCAGCCTGCCGGTCGCGAACGTGAACTGGATCAACGGCACCGTGAACCGCTCGCTCGCGGACGGCACGCTGCGCGAGCGCCTGGGCGAGTCCGGGGTCGATGCCGGTACCGGCACGCCCGAGTTCTTCCGCCGGATGGTGCGCGAGGACGTGTCCCGGTGGACGCGCGCGATGAAGGACATCGGCATCCGGCCCGAGTAGCCGGACCACGAAAGAGCGCAAGACGATGCTGAAACTGGCGATCCTGGAAGGCGACGACATCGGACTGGAAGTCGTGCCCGAGTGCGTGAAGGTCATGCGCGAGGCGGCCGCCGCCACCGGCCTCGGGATCGACTGGCGACCGATGCCGATCTCGCGCGCCGGACATGCCGCCGCGGGGCACACGGTACCGCCCGGAACGCTGGAGACGCTGGCGACGCTGGATGGCTGGGTACTGGGTCCGATCGGCCATCGGGAGTACCCGAAGGGCGACCCGAGCTGGCTCAACCCGCACCCGCTGTTCCGGACCCACTTCGGACTGTTCGCCAACTACAAGCCGTTCCGCTCCTACCCGAACCTGCCTTCGCTGCACAAGGACATCGACCTGCTGTTCCTGCGCGAGACCACCGAGGGCTTCAAGACCGACGGCAACCTCTTCCGCGGCTACGGCGAGTTCATGCCCACCGAGACCACGGCCATCGGCATCTGCGTGACTACCGCGCACAAGAGCCGGCTCATCGCCGAGGCCGCCTTCGAGGCCGCCCGCGACCGGCCGCGGCGCAAGGTGACCGCGGTACACAAGAACACCGTCTATCGCTACGGGGACGGCCTGTTCGCGAACGAATGCCGCGAGGTCGCGAAGCGCTTCCCGGACGTGGAGTTCGAGGAGGTGATCGTCGACACCTTCGCGATGCGCCTGGTGATGAAGCCCCAGCAGTACGACACCATCGTCACCACCAATCTCTACGGCGACATCCTCACCGACGAGGCGGCGGGGCTGATCGGCGGGCTGGGGATGGCGCCCGGCGTGAACGCGAGCGAGACGCTGGCCATGGCCCAGGCCACCCACGGCTCGGCACCCGACATCGCCGGGCGCGGCATCGCCAACCCCTACGCGATGATCATGTCGGGACGGCTGCTGTTCTCCTGGCTCGCGCGCCGGCACGACGAGCCTCGTGCGGCGCAGGCGGGCACGCTGGTGGAGCGTGCGATGGAGCGGGTGATCGCGCAGGCGACGACGCTCACGCCCGACCTGGGGGGCAGCGCCCGGACGCAGGACATGGGTGATGCAGTGGCCCGGGCGATCGACGCGGTGCGTTGACGCGAGGCGACGCGATCGCCCTGCTGGCCCCGGCGATCAGCGGTCCGACCGGCTGCGCGCGCGCAGGGACTGCGCGTACTCGCCCTGCTTCGCGCCCAGCGTCTTCAGCCAGCGCTGCCCGCCGAAGGTGAAGCCGATCCAGTAGCCCAGTTCCACCAGCTGGGGCTCGGTGAACTCCGCGCGCAGGGCCTCCCACATGGCATCGTCGGCCTGGGCGGGGTCGTACATGATCGCGTCGCAGTAGCGCAACGCGAGCTTCTCGCGCGGGGTGAAGCGCGCCGAGCTCTCGTACGACATCAGTTCGGACATCCGGCTGTCGGCGTCCCGCGCGGACCGCGCGGTTCCCTGGTTGCTTCAATACCCGCACTCGATCGAGTGCGCGATGTAGGCGCGGGTGAGTTCCTTGAGATCGTGCTCGACCACGCCGGCCCCGTTGTCGAAGAGCATCTCGCGGGTGATCGTGAACGAACGCATCACGTCGGGCTGGTGGGCGCGGATCGCCTGGTTCTCCGGGCCGGGACGGCCCGCCTGCACGGCGGCGTCGAGCCAATCGCGGATCTGGGGGTCGGTGATCGTCTGCGGATCGATGTAGTCGATGCGTGCCATGGTGACGGGTCTCCCGGGCAAGGTGCCCGTGCTAATCTGGTCGCCACACTAGAGCAGTCGCGGCAGCCACGCAACCGCCCGCCCTGCGCGGCGCGCAGTACGCGCCCGCCTGCGCGGTGCCGAACAGGAGGAGCACGATGCCATCACCCTTCCGCACGCTTGTCGCATCGCTGCTGGTCGCAGCCCTCGGCGCACCGTCGGTCTTCGCGCAGCAGTGGCCACAGCGTCCCTTGCGCATGCTGGTGCCGCAGGGCGCAGGCTCCTCGAACGACACCCTCTCGCGCATCGTCGCCCTGCGGCTGTCGGAGATCCTCGGCCAGCAGGTGGTCGTCGACAACCGTCCGGGTGCCGGCGGCATCATCGGCATGGAGCTGGCCGCGCGTGCAGCACCCGACGGCTACACGCTGCTCGGCACCGCCACGGCCACGCAGGTCATCGCGCCGCTGATCCAGCGACGGCTCTCGTTCGACCCCATGCGCGACCTCGCGCCGGTCTCGCTGTTCGGCGTCACGCAGAACGTGGTGGTGGTGCATCCCGCGCTGGCCGCGAAGTCGCCACGAGAGCTGATCGCGCTGCTCAAGGCGTCGCCGGGACGGTTGAACATGGCCTCGGCGGGCGCCGGTTCGCAGAGCCATCTCGCTGGCGTGCAGTTCCTGCTCGCCAGCGGCACGGATGCCACGCACGTCCCCTACAAGGGCGGCGGAGCCTCGGTGGCCGCGGTGGTCAGCGGCGAGGCGCAGTTCACGATCACGCCGCTTCCGGCCACCCTGACCTTCATCCGCTCGGGGCAGTTGCGTGCGCTGGCCACCGCCGGCGGGCAGCGCGCGGCGCAACTCGCCGAGCTGCCCACGCTCGACGAAGCGGGCCTGAAGGGCTTTCGCTCCACCGGATGGGTCGGGCTGATGGTGCCGTCGGGTACCGCGGCGCCGCTCATCGGGCGTCTCAACGAGGCGGTCGTCAAGGCACTGGCCGACCCTGCCACCCAGGAGCAGGTGAGCCGTGCCGGTGCCGATCCGGTGTCGAGTACGCCGCAGGCGTTCGGCCAGCTGATCCGCGAGGAGTGGGACCGCCTGCGACAGGCGGTCGCTGCCGCGAAGCTGGCGGTCGACTAGCGCGGGCGCGCACCGTCCATCGCCGTCCTCGTGCGGCCAGGCCGGTGGGCGACTCACCGGCGACGGCCGCCGTCGCGACCGGCATGGCGAGCCTGTCATGACACCGTCGCGGCCCGCGTGCCGCTCCGTTCGGACCTCCCGATGGCTGCCATCGCTTCGCTGCACCTCTACCCCGTCAAGGGATGCCGCGGGATCGCGCCGACCGAGGCTACCCTTGGCTCGCGGGGTCTCGAGTACGAGGGAGTCGGCGATCGCGAGTGGATGATCGTCGACGCGGCATCCGGTCGGTTCGAGACCCAGCGATCGCTGCCCGCGCTGGCTCGAATCACGACATCGGTCGAGCAGGGAAGCCTCGTCCTGCAGGCCACCGGCGCGCGGGCGCTGCGCATCGACGTGCACGGCACCCGGCGGCGCGAGGCGCGGATGATCACCGTGTGGCGTCACGACGGAACGGCACTGGACGAGGGTGACGAGGCGGCGAACTGGCTGTCGGCGCTGCTGGGGCGGGCGCTGCGCCTGGTGCGCTGGGATCCCGACTCGCGACGCGTCGCCGATTCGCACTGGACCGGGGATGTAGTGGCCGGCATCCGGTTTCCCGACGGATTCCCGCTGCTGCTCGCCGGCAATGGCTCGCTCGCGCAGGTCAACCGATGGCTGGCCGGCGCCGGACGCCGCCCGCTCGCGATGGACCGGTTCCGACCGAACCTGGTCATCGACGGTCTCGCTCCCTTCGAGGAGGACCACCTGACGGATATCGCCTGCGGGGCCGCGCGGATCCGCCCGGTCAAACCGTGCACGCGCTGCGGCGTCCCCTC
>CAIKXV010000153.1 GCA_903831455.1 uncultured Pseudomonadota bacterium
CGGTGCGCGCGCGACGAGTTCCGCGCCGATGTTGCCGTTGGCACCGGGCCGGTTGTCCACCACGAAGGGCTGCCCGAGCCGCGCACCCAGCGGTTGCGCGACGATGCGAGCGACCGAGTCGGGGGCGCCCGGACCGAAGCCCACGACCATCCTGACCGGTCGCGACGGCCAGGCACTGTTCGTCGACTGCGCCGCGGCGGACAGCGGTGCTGCCGCGCAGGCGAGGCCCAGCAGCGTGGCCAGGGGCACGGCATGCAGGCGGCCCACGGCCGATTGGCGATGCGTGCCGGCGGTCGGGCGTGCTGGGGTAGGGTTCATCCGGATCGTCCTCTTGGGGGAGTCGTGCGTCGCAGGGTACCGCTCCGGGACGCCGGTTGCCGCGTCGGGGTGGCACGCTGCGACCGGCGCGACCGAACGCAGCGCACCGGTCGGCCGCGGTCGGCGACGCGGACCGGTGCGACCGAACGCAGCGCACCGGTCGGCCGCGGTCCGCGTCGCGGACCGGTGCGACCGAACGAAGCGCACCGGTCGGCCGCGGTCCGCGTCGCGGACCGGTGCGTTGGGGGCAGGCACCGCATCTCTCGCGCGCGCCGTGCACGGTCGACGTCACGCGCATGCGGGCGGGGTCGGCCTGCCGGTGCGTGTGGGCCGGTGGGGCGTGGCCGCCGCGTCCAGGGTCGGGGGGCGCATCGCGATCAGTCGAGCCGCAGGTCGGCCTCGCGCGCGAGCTTGCGCCACAGGGCGATCTCGCCGCGAACCCGCGCGGCGAAGGCCTCGGTCGTGGCGCCTGCGGGTTCCGCGCCTTCCGCCGCGAGTCGCTCGCGCAGTTCGCTCGATTGCAGGATGCGGCCGATCTCCGCATGGAGTCGCCGTACGTGCACGGCGGGCATGCCGCCCGGCCCCCAAAGACCCCACCAGTTGCCGCTCGCGTAGCCGGGAATGCCGGCCTCGGCCAGGGTGGGCACCTCGGGGGCGAGCGGCGAGCGCTTCTCGGTCGACACCGCCAGTGCACGCAGGCGCCCGGCCCGAATATGGGGCATCACGTTGGGCATGCCGACCAGCAGCACCTGCACCTGCTGGCCCAGCAACGCGGTCACCGCCGGACCCAGCCCCTTGTACGGGACGTGGGTCATCTCGAAGCGACCCATGCGCAGCATGAGTTCGGTAGTGAGGTGGGAACTGCTGCCGGGTCCTCCGGAGCCGTAGTGGAGGCGACCGGGCTCCCGGCGCGCGAGCGCGATCAGGTCCTGCACCGACCTGATCGGCGAGTCGGCGTGGACGGTGAGGATGTTCGAACCCGCGCCCAGTTGCGCGATCGGCAGAAGGTCGCGCTCGGGGTCGAAGGCGAGCTTCGGGTGCAGGGCGGCGGCGGTGGTGAAGGCGGCCGAGTGGACGAGCAGCGTGTAGCCGTCGGGCACGGCGCGCGCGACGACCTCCATGCCCAGGATGCTGCCGGCGCCTCCGCGGTTGTCGATGATGGCTGGCTGTCCCATCGACTCGGTGATCCGTGCGCCGACCAGCCTCGCGAACACGTCCACGCTGCCCCCGGGCGCGAAGGGCACCACCAGCCGGAACGGACGCGCAGGCCATGCCGCGCTCGCCCGCGCGGCCGCCTCGGCGGCGAGCGTCGGCAACGGCAGCGCAGCGGGCACGAGGGCGACGAGGGCGAACGCGACGGGCAGCAGTGCGAGGCGTTCGCGCACGCGCGGCCCGTGGGCCGTCGACGGCAGTCGAGCGGGTGCTTGGGGCACCGCTCGCGCCGGGGCGACCGGCGAGCGGGGTGGCGCGGTGAAGGCAGCGGGCATGCGGACTCCTGTGATACGGGTTAGATTAACCCGCCCGCCCGCCGGATGCTGCGATATGCGGGGGCTGCCGGCACCGAGGCGCGCGCGTCGTGCGCGCGGTGAGCGTGGGGGCGGTGGTCGCTTCCCGGCGCGCGTGGGTCGATGAGCGAGGCGCGCGAGCCGCCGGGTGCTCGCGCGGGGGGCAGGCCGTGCGGCCCGGGCCGGGGATCGCGTGTCGCATCAGGGGCACCGCGCTCGCCGACGAGGCCTGCGCGCCCCCTACAAACGGAGGATGTCGATGTCGAGCCTGCAGCCCGAGTTACCTCATGCCGAGTCGGCACCCGGCACCCGCTCGGATGCGGCGGCTCCGCCACCCGCTGCGCGCATCCTGCGCGCCGAGGCCTCCGAATCCGGGCGGGGCACCGCGCCGGCGCCCGCGCCGGTGAGCGCGACGCCGAGCGCGTCCGGTCCCGTTCCGCGCGTGCTGCGACGCATGCTCTGCCTGGACGACTTCCAGCCGGAGGCACGGCGCAGGCTGCCGCGCCCGATCTACGGCTATGCCGCGGGAGGCTCCGAGACCAACGCATCGCTGCGCGGCAATCGCACGGCGTTCGACGACTACGTGTTCGTGCCGCGGGTGATGGTGGACGTGTCGCGCCGCGACCTGCGGCGCAGCCTGTTCGGGCGCGAGTATGCGGTGCCCTTCGGGTTCGCCCCGATGGGCGGCACCTCGCTGGGCGGCTTCGACGGTGATCGCGTGCTCGCCCGCGTGGCAGCCGAATCCGACCTGCCGATGATCCTGAGCGGCGCGTCGTTCACCCGCCTCGAGGATGTTCGTGCAGTCGGCCCGACCGCATGGTTCCAGGGCTACATCTCGGGCGACGAGGACGAGATCCGGGCGCTGGTCGACCGGGTGGGGCATGCCGGCTACGACACGCTGGTCGTGACCGCCGACGTGCCGGTCGCGGCCAACCGCGAGAACAACGTGCGCAACGGCTATTCGCAGCCGCTGCGACCCAGCCTGTCGCTCGCCTGGCAAGGCATCACGCATCCGCGCTGGCTGATCGGCACGGCGCTGCGCACGCTGCTGGCCTCCGGCATGCCGCATACCGAGAACATGGGCCGCACCCGCGTGCCGCTGGTCTCGAGCACCGGCATGCGCGACCGGGGTCGGCGCGATCGCTTCGACTGGGGACACCTCGCGCTGCTGCGGTCGATCTGGCCGGGCAAGCTGGTCGTGAAGGGCATCCTCAACGGGCAGGATGCGCGCCTCGCGCGCGAACACGGCGTGGACGGCGTGATCGTGTCCAACCACGGCGGCCGCCAGCTCGATGGGGCGGCTGCACCGCTGCATGCGCTGCCCGACGTGGTCGCGCAGGCCGGCGGCATGACCGTGATGATGGACAGCGGCATCCGCCGCGGCACCGACGTGCTCAAGGCGATCGCGCTCGGCGCTCACTTCGTGTTCGTCGGCCGACCCTTCCTGTTCGCCAACGCGGTGGCGGGCGAGGCGGGCGTGCGCCACGCGGTACGGCTGCTGCGCGACGAGGTCGACCGCGATCTCGCGCTGCTGGGGGCACCGTCCATCGACCAGGTGGGCCCGTCGCTGTTGCGCGCCCGCACGCCGGGCGTGCCGATGCCTGCATAGCGACCGACCCGCCACGGCCCTGACCGGGGCGCCACGCGCCCTGGTCGGTCGGCCAGGGTGCCGGGCGGCCGCGCGCGCGGCACGAGGCGTCGGTCGGGACTGCGTCGCGCTGCGCCCGCGCCGGTGGCCGGAGCCCACCCGCGCGGGCCAGTGGGGGCGGCTTACTTGCCCGGGATGCGCACGAGCATCAGCGGGCACGTCGCCCCGCGCATCACGCCTTCGGCAACCGACCCGAACACGAAATGGTCGAAACCCGATCGGCCGTGCGTGCCCATCACGATCAGGTCGGCCTTCCATTTCTTCGCATCGTCGAGGATCACCTTCGCGGCGCGCCGGGTGCCGGCGCTGACCATCCGGCTGTCGACCTTCTGCACGCCCGCCTTGGTCACCGCCTGCTCGGCGTGGGCGACCACGCTCTCGGCGCGCTTCTCGAGGTCGGCCTCGAACTTCTCCAGCTGCTTGATGCTCGGCGCCGTGGAGAGGCCGGCAGCCGTCTGCGAGGCATAGAGCTCCGACAACACCGAGACTTCGTGCACGTGCAGCACGCGGACGGTGGCGCCCTGCTCGGCGGCGAACGCCGCGCCCTGGCGCAGGGCGAGCTGCGAGGTCTTGCTGCCGTCGACGGGGATCAGGATGCGCTTGAACATGGTGCGATTCCTCCAGTGGGTCCGGCGAGGCCGGGAAAGCCGGCATGGGGCCGGCGGCTGCTGCGGGTCTGTCATCGGCGGGGGGTAGGCCTGCGCGAGGACACGCCTGCATTCAACCGTGGCCAGGTTGCAGGCAAGTTGATGCAGGTCAACCTTCGTGCGGATCCGGCCGCGCACGCTGCAGGCAGGCGGTGCGTGTCGTCGGGTTCGACGACCGGGCGCCGGATCGAGGCGGCTGCTGCGGGGGCGCGCGGTCCGTGCGGGTGCGGGTCGATCGCCTTCGATGCGCGCTGTCGGCGGAAGGACCGGACGGTCCGGGCGCGTGCGTGATGCGCCGACCGGCTGTCCTACCATGGAGTGAAACCGAGTCTCGCGGACCCGGTCGGGTCCGTGCCCAGGCCAGCACCGTCATCTGCGGAGGAAGCACGATGAACCCCGAGCCCGGTACCACCCTGCGCCTGTCCGCGGCCGAACGCGGCTCGCTCGAGGGCACCGATCCTCGCGCCCCACGCGAGGTCGCGCCCCGGCAGCCGCGCGGGTCCCCGACGATCTGGGCGCGCGTGATCGAACGCCTGCTGGTCGAGCTGCGGCATCCGCCGCTGCAGGTGGAGCTGTGGACGGGCGAGGTGCTGCCGGCGAACGTCGATCGGCCGGTCGGCCGGCTGCGCATCAACAGCGTCTCCGCGCTGCTGCGCCTTGCCATCGACCCGCACCTGCAGTTCGGAGAGTGCTACGGCAGCGGCGAGCTGGATATCGAGGGCGACGTGCCCGGGCTGCTCGAGGCCATCTATCGCGGCGTGTGGCGAGAGGACGGACGCGAGCACTGGCTGCGCCGGCTGGCGATGTCGATGCATCGCGCCCGGACCAACACCCTCGAGGGGTCGCGGCGGAACATCCACGCCCACTACGACCTGGGCAATGCGTTCTACGCGAAGTGGCTGGGGCCGACGATGGCCTACACCTGCGCCTATTACCCCGATCCGCAGGCGGGCCTCGACGCGGCACAGTTCGCGAAGATGGAACACGTGTGCCGCAAGCTGCGGCTGCGCCCGGGCGAGACCCTGGTCGAGGCCGGATGCGGCTGGGGCTCGCTGGCGCTGCATGCGGCACGCCATCACGGCGTGCGGGTGCGGGCGTTCAACATCTCGCGCGAGCAACTGGCGTGGGCGCGCGAACGCGCCGCGGCCGAGGGGCTCGCCGATCGCGTCGAGTTCGTCGAGGACGACTACCGGAACGCCACCGGTCCGTGCGACGCGTTCGTGTCGGTGGGCATGCTCGAGCACGTGGGCGTCGAGCACTACCCGGAACTCGGACGCGTGTTGAAGCGACTGCTGGGCGCGAGGGGGCGGGGCCTGATCCACACGATCGGGCGCAGCCGGGCGGCCCCGATGAACCCGTGGATCGAGCGCCGCATCTTCCCCGGGGCCAATCCGCCCTCGCTCGCGCAGCTGATGACGATCCTCGAGCCCTGCGAGTTCGCGGTGACCGACGTGGAGAACCTGCGCCTGCACTACGCCCGCACGCTCACGCACTGGCTGGAGGCGTTCGAGCGCGCGAGCGCCGAGGTCGCGCAGGCGTTCGACGAGCGCTTCGTGCGCATGTGGCGGCTGTATCTCGCCGGCTCGATCGCCTCGTTCCGAACCGGTGACCTGCAACTCTTCCAGGTCTGCTTCGCCACGCGCGGCAACGACGACGTGCCCTGGACGCGGGATTTCCTGTACGACGAGGACGCGCGCGCCGCGCGCGCGGGGCTGCGGGTACGCCCGCCGGATCGCGTCGAGCCGGCGTATCCGCTGCCAGGCGCGGCGGTGGTCGTCGGGTCCGGCGACGGCGAGGCCGGCGCTCCGGGAGTGCCGCGATGAGCGCCGGGGAGTCGACGCTCCACGCCCCTGTCTCGGAGCCCGGAGCGTCCCCGGCGGGCGGTTTCGGGACGAATGAGGCCGGCGGGCGCAGCCGGACGGTCGGCCGCGAAGCGCAGGGCGAGCGCTTCGACGTGCTGATCGTCGGCGGTGGCCCGGCGGGTTCCACCTGCGCACGCGCATCGAGCGCGGCGGGCCTGTCCGTGGCGGTGCTCGACAAGGCCGTGTTCCCGCGCGACAAGGTCTGCGCGGGTTGGGTCACGCCTGCCGTGATGGAGACGCTGGGGATCGACCTCGACGAGTACGTGCGCCCGGGACCGGATGGCGCGGTGCGCACGCTGCAGCCGATCACGGCGTTTCGCACCGGCCTGATCGGTGAGACCCCGGTCGACACCGGGTATGCCGAGGTGGTGAGCTACGCGATCCGTCGCTGCGAGTTCGACCACTTCCTGCTCGAGCGCAGCGGCGCGCGACTGCTGCTGGGCGAACCGTTGCGCGAACTGCGCCGCGAGGCAGGGGAGTGGGTGGTGAACGGCCGCTTGCGGGCTCGCCTGCTGGTCGGCGCCGGGGGGCACTTCTGCCCGGTTGCCCGCCATCTGGGTGCGGCGGTGGGCTCAGGCGAGCCCGCCGTGGCTGCGCAGGAGATCGAATACCGGATGGACCCGCACGAGGCCGCGCAGTGCGCGGTGCGGGAGGACCGACCCGAACTCTACTTCTGCCCTGACCTGAAGGGCTATGGTTGGGTCGTGCGCAAGGGCGACTGGCTCAACGTCGGGCTCGGGCGGGACGACCGGCAGCGCCTGTCCTCGCATGTGGCGACGTTCTGCGAGTGGCTGAGGCGCGAGCATCGAGTGCCCGCGGGACTTCCCGCCCGCCTGCACGGGCACGCCTACCTGCTCTATCCACAGGCACCCCGGCGGCTGGCCGCCGAGGGCGTGCTGCTCATCGGGGATGCGGCGGGCCTCGCCTATCCGCAGAGCGGGGAGGGCATCCGCCCGGCCGTCGAGTCGGGCGTGCTTGCGGCGAGTGCGCTGGCGGCGGCGCTGGCTCAGGCCGATCCCGCGGCGCGCGAGGCGGCGCTGGCCACCTATCCGGCCGCAATGGCTGCGCGCTTCGGGCGACGGTCGGGCCATCCCCCGCCCGTGGCTGCTACGCCCGGTGCGACCGCGGAGGCGCCGGCCGGCTGGCGCGAGCGGCTTCGGGCGCGTCTGGCGCGCGGGCTGCTCGCCCGCGGCTGGTTCGCCCGGCACGTGGTGATCGACCGCTGGTTTCTCCATCGACAGCAGGCAGCGTTGCCGGCGGCCGTCCCCCGGGGGCGCCCGCAGTAGAATCCGCTCCCCGCGCGCCGAGGTCTGGCGCGTCCCGAGGCGCGCTGCGCCGCGGGATCCACCCTGGTCCGGTCATCGCGCCGGCGGAGAGCGTCATGGCGTCGCACCCCCCCATCGACAAGAGCAGCGTTCGCTTCCTGCTGCTGGAGAACATCCACCCGAACGCGGTGGAGGTCCTGCACGAGAACGGCTACCGCAATATCGTCCAGCACCCGAAGTCGCTGGCCGAGGACGCGCTGATCGAGGCGCTGGCCGAGGTGGATTTCCTCGGCATCCGCTCGCAGACCCAGGTGACCGAGCGCGTGCTGCGCAACGCGCCGCGCCTGACGGCGGTCGGCTGCTTCTGCATCGGCGTCAACCAGGTCGACCTCGACACGGCGGCCGAACTCGGGCTGCCGGTGTTCAATGCGCCGTTCTCCAACACCCGCAGCGTGGCCGAACTGGTGGTGGCCGAGACGGTGATGCTCATGCGCGGCATCTTCCCGAAGAACGCGGCGGCGCACCGGGGGACCTGGATCAAGTCGGCCGCGGGCAGCTACGAGGTGCGCGGCAAGACGCTGGGCATCGTCGGCTACGGCAACATCGGCAAGCAGGTGGGCATCCTCGCCGAGCACCTGGGCATGCGGGTGATCTTCCATGACGTGGAGGCCAAGCTGCCGCTGGGCAACGCGCGCCAGGTCGCGACCCTCGACCTGCTGCTGTCCGAGGCCGACGTGGTGACGCTGCACGTGCCCGAGACCGACCAGACCCGCAACCTGTTCGATGCGCCTCGGCTCGCCTCGATGCGGGCGGGCAGCCACCTGATCAACGCCTCGCGCGGCACGGTGGTCGACATCGACGCGCTGGCCGACGCGCTGCAGTCCGGACACGTCGCGGGGGCCGCGCTCGACGTGTTCCCGGTCGAGCCCAAGGGCAACGACGACCGCTTCGCCTCGCCGCTCGCCCGCTTCGACAACGTGATCCTCACGCCGCACATCGGCGGGTCGACCGCCGAGGCGCAGGCCAACATCGGCATCGAGGTCACCGACAAGCTGGTGCGCTACTGCGACAACGGCTCCACGCTCACGGCCGTCAACTTCCCCGAGGTGACCCTGCCCGAACACCCGGGCGTGTGTCGCCTGCTCCACGTGCACCGCAACGTGCCGGGCGTGCTGGCGGCGATCAACGAGCGCTTCAGCGCCCGGGGCATCAACATCAGCGGCCAGTACCTGCAGACCCGCGGCCCGCTCGGCTACTGCGTGATGGACATCGACGCCGCGGCCAGCAGCGTCGCGCTCGAGGAACTGCAGGCGGTTCCGGGCACGATACGTTGCCGGCTGCTCACCCACGGCTGAGCGAGGGGCTCGCGGCTGATCATGGCCGCGCCGCCCCCTGCCGCGATCGGGGGCAGGGGACCGGCAAGGGGCGCGTTCGCGCCGCGGTGTCTCAGGGGTGCGCGGCCTGCGACCGGGGCGCGCGAGCGGCGGGCAGCATCTTCACGCCCGGCAGTCCGCAGTCGCGAACGATGGCCGCCAGCGCCTCGATGGCGGCCATGCGGGCATACGACCGACGGCAGGCGAGCACGACGCGTCGGCTCGGCGCGGGCGAGGCGAACGGCCGATAGGCGACCAGGTCGCCCCGGCGCGCCGCCTGCGGCGCGGCGCTGGCGGGGATCACGGTGATGCCGAGCCCGCTGGCCACCATCTGGCGCAGCGTTTCGAGCGAGGTGCCTTCGAAGGTGCGACGGATGCCGTCCGATCCGCTCTGGAAGCGACCGGCTTCCGGGCAGAACTCCAGCACCTGGTCGCGCAGGCAGTGTCCCGCGCCCAGCATCAGCATGGTCTGCTCGCGCAGCAGTGCCGGGTCGATGGCTCTCGATTTCGTCCATGCGTGCGAGGCCGGCAGTGCCACCACGAAGGGCTCGTCGAAGAGCGCGATCTCGGTGAGACCCGGTTCCGAGTAGGGCAGCGCGATCAGGGCCGCATCGATCTCGCCCTGGCGCAGGCGCTCGAGCAGCACATGCGTGTAGCCCTCCTCGAGTACCAGCGGCATGCGCGGGTAGCGGCGCACCATGTGCGGGACCAGTCGCGGCAGCAGGTAGGGCGCGATCGTGTAGATCGCACCCAGGCGCAGCGGACCGGACAGCGGGTCCTTGCCTGCGCGGGCGATCTCGGGGATCGCCGCGGCCTGCTCGAGCACGCGCTGGGCCTGGGCGACGACCTGCGCGCCCACCGGGGTCAGCGCGACTTCGCCGGTGCCGCGCTCGAACAGCGGGAGTCCGAGTTCCTCCTCCAGGCGCTTGACCGCCACGCTCAGCGTGGGTTGGGAGACGAAGCAGGCGGCGGCCGCCCGGGCGAAGTGGCGCTCGCGCGCGAGGGCGACGATGTAGCGGAGTTCGGTGAGGGTCATGGGTGGCGAGGGGTCCGGGGAGGGGTACTCGACTCGGGGCGGTGAGGTCTGCACCGCCCGATGGGCAGCCGCCTGCGGGCTTCGGTGGGTCGGCGGTGGGCGGGTGCGGCACCCGGAGGGGCCCGGCGCCGGGCTTCGGGCCGGGCAGGCGGCCAGCGGCACCGGGCACGGGTGCGCATGGACGCGGGGACATCAGGACGTGGGGACGTAGGGACGTAAGGGCGTAAGGGCGAAGTGGCGCAGGAACGCAGGGACGAAGGGACGGAGGGACGGAGGGACGGAGGGACGGAGGGCGATCGACTTAGGCTATTACTATCGAAGTATTCATTAAATACGATTGGAAGTCAAAAACGAATAGCCATACTGTATCGAGCGTGCAGCAGTGCTCGCGTCCTCGACGAAGAAGACGCCCGCCTGCGGAGAGCAAACCCCTTCCCGATAACCGCGCGATCCGCGCGCCCCAGCACAGGAGTCAACATGAAGACCGTCGGACAGAAACTCGAAGCCTTCAGCGTGGTCGGCGTCAAGCCCGGCTTCAACCAGCACGAGGAGAACGGCGAGTCGGCGTTCGAGGCGATCACCGAGGCCTCGTTTCCCGGCAAGTGGAAGGTGATCTACTTCTACCCGAAGGATTTCACCTTCGTCTGCCCCACCGAGATCGTCGAGTTCGGCAAGCTCGCCGCGCAGTTCGACGAGCGCGATGCCGTGCTGATGGGTGGCAGCACCGACAACGAGTTCTGCAAGCTCGCCTGGCGACGCGATCACAAGGACCTCGATCGCCTCAACCACTGGGCCTTCGGGGACGTGACCGGCTCGCTGATCGACATGCTGGGCGTGCGCGATCCGCAGGCGGGCGTGGCCCTTCGCGCGACCTTCATCGTCGACCCCGACAACGTGATCCAGCACGTCTCGGTCAACAACCTCAATGTCGGCCGCAACCCGACCGAGGTCCTGCGCGTGCTCGACGGCCTGCAGACCGACGAGCTGTGCCCGTGCAACCGCGCGGTGGGCGGCGCCACGCTCTGACCACCTTGCCGCGAGGCCGCCGGCACGGCGATCCCGTGCGGTGATCTCGGTCGAGGCGGCGGGCGACCCGCCCACCGCCTCGACCGGAGCGGCACCCGGCCGAATGGACGTCGAGCCAGGACGGCGGCTCGACCCCCATCCGCCGCGTCCGCAGCGCCGGGAGCCGGTCCGGCCGCAGCCTCGAGCCGGCATCGACGGCCCGGCATCGCCGACCCGTCTTCGCCAACCCCGTTCCCTCTACCGTTTTCCTTTCCCCCTTTCCCTCGACCCGGAGCCCGATCATGGAATTCCTCAACCCCATCAAGGCCGGCATTCCCGACTACGCGAAGGACGTGCGGCTGAACCTCGACGGCGTGATCGCCCGGTCCTCGCTGGCCGACACCGAAGCGCTGGGCGTCGCGCTGGCCGCCGCCTTCGCCGCCAAGAGCGACGCGCTGGTCGCAGCGTTCCGGGCGCAGCTGCCGCAAGCCGATGCCTCGGCCGCGCTCGCCGCCGCCTCCATCATGGGCATGACCAACGCCTGGTACTCGTACATCGACATGGCCGAGGATGCGGCGATCAAGACCACGGCCGCGCAGTTGCGCATGAATGCCTACCAGAACCACGGCGGCACGACGCGCCGCAGCTTCGAGGCCTACGCTCTGTCGGCGAGCATCGTCGGCAAGTGCCGGTTCTGCGTGAGCTCCCACGTGGCGGTGCTGCGCAAGGAGGGTCTGGGCGACACCGAACTGCGCGACATCGGCCGGATCGCAGCGGTGGTCAACGCGGCCGCGCAGGTGCTCGCAGCCGAGGCCCGCCCGGCGGCTGCCTGATCGCCCGCGGCGCGGACGCGGGGCGATCCGGTCAGGGCGTGCCGCGCCGCGGTACACTCGGCCCTGCCGTCAGGGTGTAGCTCAGCCTGGTAGAGCGCGTGCCTTGGGCGCACGAGGTCGCAGGTTCGAATCCTGTCTCCCTGACCAG
>CAIKXV010000154.1 GCA_903831455.1 uncultured Pseudomonadota bacterium
GCTCGATACCGGCGATGCCCCGGGCGAGGCGCCCGCGGGATGGCGCCCGCGCCGTGCGGTCGGTTGCGAGCGCTGCGGCTGGACCGGCTATCGCGGCCGACGCATCGTCCACGAACTGCTCCATGTCGACGACGCGGTGCGAGAGCGGATCGAACGCGGCGCATCCGCACGCGAGATCGCACGGGCAGGCATCGCTCCCGGTCGATCCCTGTGGCACTGCGGGCTGCGCCTCGTCGCGCAGGGGCAGACCTCGATCGACGAACTGCGGCGAGTCGCCGATCCGGGGCTCTGAGGACCGGCCATGGACTGCGTCTGGCGCTACCAGGCAACCGATGCCGACCAGCGGGTCGTCAGGGGCGCGGTGATCGCGCCTTCGCGCGACCTCGCCTGGGCGAGGCTTGCCGCCAGCGGTCTTCGTCCCGGGCAGGTGGGGCTCGACCTCGCGCGCACCTGTGCACATGCACTGGTCCCGCGACACGATCCGCGCGATCTCGAGCGGCTGTATCGCTCGCTCGGGCAACGACTGGCGCACGGCACGCCGATGCCGCGCGCGCTGGCCGGCTGCGAGGCGCTGCTGCGCGACCCGCTGCTGCGCGAGGCCGTGCGACTCATGCGCCTCCAGGCGCTGGGGGGCTCGCCGCTGCATGCGTCGATGGCAGCCGTCGGCTTGCCAGCACGCGAGGCGGTTCTCGTGCGCGCGGCGGAGGCGGCGGGCGATCTTCCGGCGGTGCTGCTGCAACTGGCCGAGGCCGCGCGCAGCCGCCGCCAGCTGGATGCCGCGCTCGCTCGGGTGCTGTGGATCCCGCTCGCGACCGCGGGGTTCCTGTACGTGTTCGTATTCGTCACCCTGATGTACGCCGCACCGCGCACGCTGGCGTTCTTCGAGCGCGCGGGGGCGCGCCTGCCCCCGTACGCCGCCGACTACTTCGCCTTCGCTCGTGAGGTCGGCGAATCGCCTGTCCTCGCGTGGGGCGTGTTCCTTGCGCTGCCCGCGGCCCTGCTGGCGGTCGTCCGTACGCGGTGCGGCGTCGGGCTGATCGACCGCTTGCCGGTGTGGCGCGAACTGTCGACCCGCGCCGATCTGTCGGCGCAGTGGGCGGGCTTCGCCCGCCTGCTGCGCGCGCGGGTTCCCCCCGCCGAGGCCGCGTCGATGGTGCGCGACGCCGGACGCCGGGCCGACTGCCGGGCCTGGTTCGCGGGCCTCGTGCCCCTGCTGCAGGCCGGGGTCTTTCTCGCGGAGGCGGCGAGCCGCGCAGGGTTCCCTGCCCATGTATGCGCCGACGTGGCCGCGGCCGAAGCCTCGGGGCGCCTGCCCGACTCGCTGGAGCGCATGGCTCGCGAACTCGACGAGGACGTGACCGGGCTGGCGGCGCGGCTGGCCGACGTGATGCAGCTCGCCTCGATGCTGCTGCTGGGTGCGGGCGTCGTGGCGGTGTTCTTCCTGTCGTACGGACCGATCATGGCCGTCGGGCTGCGCAACGCCTGAGGGCTCCGCGGGCGGTGCGCGAGCCCCGCCGAGACCGGCGCCGAACGCGGCGGCGCCCGATGACATCGAGGAGAGTGCACATGAATGCCATGCTTCACCAACGGCCACGCGTGCGTGGCGCCCGCGGCTTCACCCTGGTCGAACTGGGCATCGTCGTCGCGGTGCTGCTGGTGCTCGCCGTCGGGGTCGGGTACTTCTTCAGCGTCGGCAGCCAGAGCCGCAACGCCGCGCTCCTGAGCTTCAAGCGCACCGTCGGCGATGCCGCGCTGCGCATGAATGCCAACACCAACTGCATCCCCCGCCAGGTTCGCGGCCTGTTCGACAACGCGGTGAATTCGGCGGCGAACACGTGGTGCGGGATGGACGTGGCCGCCGGAGCGTGGAAGCAGCCCTACCTGCAGCCCACCGACTTCACGACCGGCGGGGACGCCGTGGTCAACGGCATCATGCCCGGGGTGACGGTGTCCATCCAGCGGGAGGCGGGGGGCATCGGCCAGCGCTACTTCACCCGCGCGGCCAACGTGCCGAACGCGCAGATCCTCGAAATGCTGCAGGAGTGCAACGGGAGCGGGGATGCAGCCGCGGGGTTCGACCGGTTCCGCTGCCGCGGGGTGCCCGGTTCGGGCACCACCCCCACCGGCACGTTCGACATGCTCTTCCACTCCAGCCAGGGCTGAGCGTTCGGGCGCGGGCGAGGGCACGAGATGGAGCGCGAACCCACGATGGGCACCCTCGCCGGCGCTGCCCGCAGGCTGCCGGCGGACCGGCGGAGTCGTGCCGGGCTCGGGCCGCGGAGGATGCGGGGGCGTCTCCTCCTTGCGGCTGCCACGGCGACGCTCGGCGTCGCCGCGGGTGCGCTGTCCGCATGGGCCGGCGCGCAGGCGCAGGCTGCCGAGGCCGCGCGCGCACGCGAGCAGTTCGAGTGGCTCGAACACGCGCGCCGGCAGCTCGAGCACTGGTATGTGCGCGAACTTGCCACGGTGGATGCGCGCCCGGAGGCGCCCGACGCCCGGGCCGTCATCGGGGCGGCGGACCTCGCGATGCGGTGGGGTGCGCGCCTGCGCGTGGGGCCGCGTGTCGAGCAGGGCGAGGCTGCCGGACGCGAACTGCTGCTGTGGATCCCGACCGGCTCCGACCCCGAGGCGCCGACGGTCCGGCAGGTGCGCGTGTCCGGACTGTCGCTGCAGACCGCGGCCGTGATGCGCGCCCGATCCGCGCTGGAGCGGCTGGCCCGCGAGTTCGAACTGGGCTACCGCGCGCGTTTTCACGCCGATCCGTCGCGGGACAGTTCGGTCAACCGGTTCAGGGCCCAGGACTGCCTGCGTCCGTTGCCGTCGGAGCCGTCCTGCGTCGACGCATGGACCGACCTTGCGGCCGTCGCGTGGCCCGAGGGCATCGACGCCCAGGCGCGCACCGATCCCTGGGGCGGCCCGGTCCAGGTCCGCAACGATCCGTACCCCACCCTGCAGGCTCCCCACAGCCTGCGGCTGCGGACGGTCACCCCCTGGGGCCGCGCGCTGGAAGTCACCGCGCTGGCGATGCCGTGAGCGCCGGTTCGTCGGCGCCCCCGACAAGCCGGCCACGCGCGGCGGCATGCCGCGCGCACGGGGCCGCCTCCCGTGGGGGACGCTCCGTTGCCCGGGGCCGCTGGGACGGCGGCTTCACCCTCACCGAGGTGGCGATCGTGCTGGCGGTGCTGATGCCGCTGGTGCTCTTCACGCTCGACGTGCTCGGTCCCATGCTCGCCTTCCAGGCCGGTCAGGACACCCGACGAAGGCTCGACGAATTGCGACTTGCGTTCGAGGCGGCCTACCGGGAGCACGCCGCCGTGGTCGACGGCGAGGCCGAGGCGGTGTTTCGCCTGCCCTCGGGGACGGTGCGCGCCACCGCGATCGACGGTGCATCCGGGCGCTGCCTGGGCGATGCGGACACCTTCCTGCCGCTGGCCCGCTGGCTCGCGTCGGCCTCGTCGGTCGCCTTTCGCGACGGCCATGGCGCGCCACTGTGCGTGTTCATCACGCCGCGTCGCGTGCAGTCGGTCTCGGGGGTCGATCTCCACCACCGCATCCTCGCGATCGTCTCGCCGGGGCCGAACGGTCGCCCCGACGCCGGTGCCGGCTGTCGCACCGGATTGGGTGAAGACGGTCGGCTCACCCTGTGCGGGGACGACGAGGGCTTGCGCATCGACGGGCAGGCGATCGCCGCCGATCACTTCGCGCGCACGCTCGCGCGCATGCAGGTCGCGGCCGACGCGTATCGGGGCCATTTCCAGGCGCGGGCGCTCGCCGATGCTGCGCGCGACATCGCGATCGACTACTTCGCGACCGCGTCGAGCCCGGCCGGTCGTTGGGATGTCGGGGGTGGCATCGGTCTTGCCGGCTGCGACGGCGTGGCCCCGCGGGCCCTGGCCGACGGCATCGCGGCGACGCTGGGGCTCGCGCCCACCGATGCCGTGGATGCCTGGGGCGGGGCGCTGCGCATCGACAAC
>CAIKXV010000155.1 GCA_903831455.1 uncultured Pseudomonadota bacterium
ACAGCGCGTCGAAGGCCGCGGCGATTGCCTACCTGGAGGCGCTGCGCATCGAGGAGCGCGCCTTCGGACTGAAGGTCGTCACGCTCTGCCCGGGCTACATCGATACCGCGATGACGCGCGCCAACCCCTATCCGATGCCCTTCCTGATCCCGGTCGACAGGGCAGCGAGGCGTCTTGCCCGCGCAGCGGAAGCGGGGCATCGCCTGGCCCTGGTGCCCTGGCCCTGGGCCTTCGTCGGACGCGCGATGCGGGTGATCCCGCCGTGGGCATGGGACCGGCTGCTCGCCCGCGCCGGACGCAAGCCGCGACGCGGCACCGGCTGAGCGGCGTGGCGCGATCAGCGCCCCAAGCGTCGCAGGAGGAACCGTTCGATCGCCGCCTGCACGGTCGCCACGCCGGAGCCCGGCGCCAGTTCGGCCTCGGCGGGATAGAAATGGCCGACCCCCGGTATGCGCACGGCCTCCACCGGCAGGCCGACGCGGGCCGCGTGCTCGACCAGCGCCGGCGCCTGCTCGAGCACGTAGTCGAGATCGCGCTCGCCCCACAGGGCCAGCACCGGCGGCTCGCCAGGCGCACCGGACACGTAGCGATGCAGTTCGTCGACACCCAGGTAGCCGGAGATCGCGACCACGGCCGCCGCCGGCACGCGGTTGGCGAATACCGCATGCATCATCGATCGTCCGCCGGCCGAGAAACCGCCCACCGCGATCCGTCGCGCATCGATCCCCAGCTGCTTCGCCGACGCGTGCACCCAGCGCAGCGCGGCCGTGCAGTCGGCGGCCGCCGCCTCGATGCCGTCTGCCACCATCCCGGTCGTGGCCGGTGGAAGGCCCATGATCCTGCGCACGACATCCAGCCGCGATCGCGGCACGCGCTCGCGGTCCACCAGTACCGGCGCGTCACCGGGCGCCGGGTCTTCGGGAATCAGCCGGTAGTCGATCGACAGGCCGACGTAGCCGCGTGCGGCGAGGCGGCGACAGTACTCGGCGACGGCGGTGTTCTTCGGTCCGTCCTCGCGCACCGTGTCGTCCTCGCGGGAGCCGCGGTGGAACGCGCCGCCGAAGGCGAGCACGACCGCCGGGCGATCGCCCCCGGGCTCGGCGGGACGGTAGATGTCGGCACACAGCGCACGCTCGTGCGGATGGCCGCCCGAGACCCCGACCACGCCGCGGCCGTACTGCACGCCGCGCTCCACGAGCACGCCATCGCCCACGCCACCTCCCGCTGGCTGCCAACCCCTGCCCCGATCCGCTCGCAGCGCCCCGCCGGACCCGGCGGCGACCCCTGCGCCCGGATTGTCGCGAGGCGCGAATGCCGGGTCAACGCCGCCGCACGCCCTCGGCTCCGACCGTCCGCTTTCGGTACGATCGCCAGCAGTCGATCACCTTCCCGGAGAGGACTGCGATGAAGAGGCTGCTCAATGTCGTGCTGGTCGTCTGTACGCTGGGCCTGGCGCTGGCCGCCGTCGCGCAGGCCTTCCCCAACCGGCCGATCCGCCTGGTGGTCGGCTATCCCCCGGGAGGCGGCATCGATTTCGCCGCCCGGGTCGTGCAGAACCCCATGCAGGACATCCTGCGCCAGCCCATGGTGATCGAGTACCGGCCGGGCGCGGGCGGCACGCTCGCGGCGGGCGAACTCACCCGCGCACAACCGGACGGCTACACCCTGCTCGTCGCGAATACCGGACCCTTCGCGATCGCCCCCCACCTGCAGTCGAAGCCCCCCTACGACCCGGTCCGGCAGTTCACCTGGATCGGCCAGATCAGCCTCGGCAGCTACATCGCGGTGACCCGCGCCGATCATCCGTCCCGCGACCTGCGCGAGTTCGTCGCCTGGGCGCGCGCGAATGCCGGCCGCGCCAACTTCGCCTCCGGCGGCGCGGGAACCTCCACCCATCTCAACGGGGAGCTGATGAATGCGGCCACCGGGCTGGACCTCACGCACGTGCCCTACAAGGGCAGCGCCCCGGCGATCGCGGAGCTGCTCGGTGGCCAGACCCACCTGATGATCGATTCGGGTAGCGCCCTGCTTCCCCATGTGCGCAGCGGTCGCCTGCGCGCGCTGGCGGTCACCGGCCCGCGGCGCGACCCTCAACTGCCCGACGTGCCTGCCGTGCGGGAACTGGGCCTGGCGGCCATGGAATCGGTCGGCTTCCAGGGCCTGGTCGGGCCTGCGGGGATCGCACGCGATACCGTGCTGATCCTGGCCGACGCTTTGGCGCGTACCCTGGCGCTCCCCGACGTGCGCGCGAAGTTCGCCGGCGCCGGTGCAGAGGTCAATCCGCTCGGACCGGACGAATTCGCGGCGTTCGGCCGACAGGAAAACGACAAATGGTCGCGCGTCATCCGCTCCCGAAAACTGCAACTCGACTGACTGCGCGCCGTCCCGGATGAGTGCCGCGTCCAGTCCCTGCATGCCGGTCCTGATCCCGCCGCCGCACGGGCACCCCGCATGCCGGGCATTCGCATCCGAGCCAGGCCCGCGCAGCGGCGACCGGCGACCGGCTACGGTGTACTGTCGAGCGTTCGAACACGAGGACATCGCATGAGGCTCGGTCTCGTCGGCCTGGGGCGCATGGGCGCAGGCATCGCAGCACGCCTGGGCCGTGCGGGCATCGACTGCATCGTGCATGACGCCTCCGAGCAGGCGGCGGCCACCGCCGCCGCGCTGGACCGCGTGACCCTCGCCGCGTCGCCCGCCGCACTCGCGGGTCTGCTGCCCGCGCCGCGCGCGGTCTGGCTGATGGTGCCCGCCGTCGCGGTGGACGACGCCATCGACGCGCTGCTGCCGCATCTGGATGCGGGCGACACCCTGATCGACGGCGGCAATTCGCACTACCTCGAGGCGACACGGCGCGCGGCGAAGCTCGCTGCACGCGGGGTGCACTTCCTCGATGTCGGCACGAGCGGCGGCATCCACGGCAACCAGCGCGGCTTCTGCCTGATGATCGGCGGCAGCGAGCGGGCCGTGCAGACGCTCGCCCCCGTCTTCGAGGCGCTGGCTCCGGGCGAGTCGGCCGCCCCCGCGCGGGCAGTGCCGCCGGGACGCCCGGGCGGCACCGAACGCCGGGGCTGGCTGCACTGCGGGCCGACCGGCTCGGGTCATTTCGTGAAGATGGTGCACAACGGCATCGAGTACGGCCTGATGGCCGCCTACGCCGAAGGCTTCAACCTGCTCGCGCGGGCCGGCACCTCGCTCGCGGGCCCCGATGCGCCGAGCGGCACGTTCGCCCCCGCGCTCGATGTGGCGGCGATTGCCGAGCTCTGGCGGCGCGGCAGCGTGATCGGCTCCTGGCTGCTCGACCTGTCGGCCGAGGCACTGGCTGCAGACCCCGCGTTGAGTCGCGACTCCCCGCGCGTCGGCGACTCTGGCGAAGGCCGCTGGGTCGTGCAGTCGGCGGTCGAGCTGGGCGTGCCGGTGCCCGTGATGGCGGCCGCCCTGTTCTCACGCTTCGACTCGCGCGGCGAGTCGGATTTCGCCGATCGCATGCTCTCCGCCATGCGCCGCGCCTTCGGCGGGCATGGCGGCGCACCCACTCCACCCGAGTCGTGATCATGCCCGATCGCTCCCTCCCCGGGATCCGCGCGGACCGCCCGCGCGATCCCCTGCGCGCGCGCCGAGGCTGGCTCGAGCCCGCGTGAACGCCTGAGCAATGGCCCGCATCCACCCCTCCGGCTGGGATCAGGTGCCGGTATCGCCCGGCATCGAGCGCGAGCGCCAGACGCTGCGGCAACTCGCCTCGGCCCTGGACGACTCCTACACCGTCTACCACGGCGTGCACTGGACGCGGATCGACCCGCAGCAGCGCACGCGCTACGGCGAGATCGACTTCGCGATCGTGAGCGGCGCGGGCCAGGTTCTGCTGATCGAGCAGAAGGCCGGCTTGCTGCTGGAGACCGCGGACGGCCTGCTCAAGCGGTACTCCGATGGCGACAAGCCGGTGCCCCTGCGCCTCGCCGCCTCCACCGACACCCTGCGCGCGCGGCTGCTGCAGGTCTGCCGGGGCGAGCACGTGGTGGTGCAGTCGATCCTGTACTGCCCGGACTACACCATCCGGTCTCCGGGCACCGCCGGCATCCCGCCGGAGCGCATCGTCGATGCGCATCGGCGCGACCAGCTGGCCGACATCGTCCGTCGCCTGTTGCCCGCGGATGCGCCACCGATGCGCGCGATCTCCGCCGTACACGGCGTGCTGTCCGAGGTGATGCACCTGGTTCCGGACACCAGCGCGATGGTCGGCGAGGCGGCTGCGCTCTACACGCGGCTCTCCGCAGGTCTCGCGTGGTGGGCCCGACGCGTCGAATGCCAGCCGCAGCGGCTGCGCGTGGTCGGCACGGCGGGTTCCGGCAAGACCCAGCTCGCGCTGGCCGTCATGCGGGATGCGGCCGCCGCGGGGCGCCGTACGCTGTACGTCTGCTACAACCGGCCGCTGGCCGACCACATCGCCCGCATCGCGCCCACCGGTTGCGATGCGCTCACCTACCATCAGCTGGGCGAGCGGATCATGCGCGCCCGCGGGCAGCGACCCGACTTCGGGCAACCGGGTGTGTTCGCCTCCCTGGAATCCGCGCTCGATGCCGTTGCCGCGGGGGAAGCCACGCCGTACGACGAGCTGCTGGTCGACGAGGGCCAGGACATGCACCCGCAGTGGGCGCGCAATCTGATGCGCCTCCTCAGGCCGGAGGGCCGTGCATGGTGGCTGGAGGATCCGATGCAGAACCTCTACGCCCGTCCGCCGGTCGAACTGCCGGGCTGGGTCGTCCTGCGCTCGGAGGTGAACTACCGCACGCCGCGCCGGGTGCTCGAGGCGCTGAATCGCCTGCTCCCCCCGGAGGCGACGCTCGTCGCGGGCAGTCCGGTCGAGGGCCACGAGGTCGAACTGCTCGCCTATCACGATGGGCGCTCGCTCATCGACAGCACCGTCACCGCGATCAGCCGCGCGCTCGGCGCCGGCTTCTCGCGGGCGCAGATCGCCGTGATCAGCTATCGCGGTCGCGACCGCTCGATGCTCGCGCCCTATGACCGGATCGGTCCGTATCGCCTGCGCGCGCCCACCGGCCGCTACGACCTGCTGGGGCAGCAGGAGTTCACCGATGGCGACGTGCTGGTCGACTCGGTGCACCGGTTCAAGGGTCAGGCGGCCGGCTGCGTGATCCTCACGGAGATCGACTTCGCGCAACTCGACGCCCGCGCGTCGAGCCGGCTGTTCGTCGGCGCCACGCGCGCGACGATGAAGCTCGTGCTGGTCGCGGCCGAAGACGCGGCCCGGCAGCTTCGCGAGAGACTCGAAGCCGATCCGGGTCTCGCATCCTGAGCGCACCGCCGGCGCGCGGCGAGCCCGCGCGTCACTCGGCCTTGAGCCCGGTCTGGCGGATGATCTTCGCCAGCCGCTCGATCTCCGAGCGGGTGAACTCGCCCAGTTCGGCGGGTGTGCTCGGCAGCACGTCGATGCCCAGTTCGGCGAACCGCTGGCGTACGTCGGGCAGCGCGAGGATGCGCCGCACCTCGCCATTGAGCTGGGTCACGATCGCAGGAGCGGTGCCGGCCGGGGCGAGCAACGACCACCAGGTGTCGAACGCGTAGCCCGCGATACCCGCCTCGGCCACCGTCGGCAGGTCGGGCGCCTGCGGTGTGCGCTGCGCACCGGTCACGGCCAGCGCACGAAGGCGCCCCGCCTTCATCTGTGGCATCACCACCGGCATGCTGGCGAACACGAAGTGGATGTGGCCCGCGACGAGGTCGCCCACCGACTGGCCCGTTCCCTTGTACGGGATGTGCACGATGTCGATGCCCGCCATCGATCGCAGCATCTCGCCGCTCAGGTGGGACGTGGTCCCGCTGCCGCCCGACCCGTAGTTGAGCTGGCCGGGGCGCGCGCGCGCAAGGCGCACGAGTTCCGCAACGCTGCGCGCCGGCACCGAGGGGTGCACCACCAGCGCGTTGGGACCGATGGCGAGCTTCGAGATCGGCGAGAAATCGCGCATCAGGTCGTAGCCCGGGTCGCGATACAGGGTGGCGTTGATGGCGTTGGTCACGCTGCCCAGCAGCAGCGTGTGTCCATCCGGCGCCGCGCGTGCGGCCAGCTGGGTTCCGAGGTTGCTGCCCGCCCCGGGGCGGTTGTCGATCAGCACCGGGTGCGGCAACGCCTCGGTCAGTCTCTGGGCCAGCACCCGCGCGATCAGGTCGCTCGACCCGCCGGGCGGGAAAGGGGCGATCAGCCGTACCGGCCGCACCGGATAGGTGGACTGCGCATGCGCAACGGCGCCCAACGGTGCCAGGGTGATCGCGGCGCCGATGCAGGCCACCCATCGCGCCGACTCCGCGGCGTCGTGCCGCGCACGCGCCCGGACGGGCACGACCGGCGCGAACCGCGGCATCGCCTCGGAGCCGCGGGGTCGGGCTGTCGTGCTTCCGGCAGCCGCGGCCCGTGATGCCGGGGCGCGTCCCCGGGTCTCGTCGCGGGTCATCATCGTCCTCCGTGTTCCGCCGCGCGTGTCCGCGCCCACCAGTCCCGCAGCACGCCCTCGGTTCCGCCGAGTTCGATGATGTCGCGCGCCTGCGAGGGCAGCGGCGGGTAGGCGTGCCGCGTGCCGTGGGAATGGTTGATGAACGCACCGGTGCTGAAGTCGACCTCGATCTCCTCGCCGTCGGCGACCTGTCCCGTCACGCCCTCGCAGCCGGACATGAAGGGCAGGCCGAGCCCGACC
>CAIKXV010000156.1 GCA_903831455.1 uncultured Pseudomonadota bacterium
CGGCCCGATGATGCCGAACCAGGTGTCGTACACGAACCCCGGCAACCCGGCTTCGGTCATCGGCGGCACGTCCGGAAAGCCGCTGGCCCGCGCCGCCGAGGTGACCGCGATCGGCCGCAGCTTGCCCTCGCGCAACTGCGGGGCGATCGCCGCCACCGGGAACACATAATAGTGGACGCGGCCGGCGAACATCTCGGAGAGTGCGTCCGACAGCAGCTTGAAGGGGACGTGCACGGTGTCGATGCCGGCGGCCTGCCGGAAGAACTCGCCCGCCATGTGCGAGCCGCTGCCGATGCCGGCCGAGCCCATGTTGAGCTGCCCGGGCCGGGACTTGGCAAGCGCGATGAAGTCGCGCAGGGTGTTCGCCGGCACCTGCGGGGCCACCACCAGCACGTTGGCGAGCGTGGCCACCCGCATCACCATCGTGAAGTCCTCGATCGGGCGGTAGGGCAGTTCGCGCTGCAGCAGGGGGGCGGCCAGGTGCGGCGTGCCCACCAGCGACATCGTGTAGCCGTCGGGTGCGGCACGCGAGACGATCTGCCCGCCCAGGATGCCCCCTCCCCCCGGGCGGTTGTCCACCAGCACCTGCTGGCCCCAGACCTCGCCGAGGCGGGCACCGAGCGTGCGGCCGAGGAAGTCGCTGGCCGCCCCGGGCGGGAACGGCACCACCAGGCGAACCGGACGCTGCGGATAGCGTTCGGACTGCGCCACGGCCTGCGGGGCGAGGGCCGCCGCCGCGAGGCCCAGCAGCACGGCCCCGAAGGCCGCTCGAACGCGCGAGGACGACAGGTTCGCGCAGGACCCGGACTTCGATGGATTCATCGCTCTCTCCTCGTGTGGCTGGGGCTCCCGGCGGGGCCCTCTCGCGGCATCGGCCTTCGCGGGGCCGTTCATCGACTCACGAAATACTGCAGAGGCACGCGGTGCAGGCACTCGGTGCCGTCGCGCGTCACGCGCAGCAGGTTGCCGATCTGCACCCCTGCACGCTCGTCCTCGGTCACGACGTTGGGCTGCAGCACCACGCACATGTTCTCCTCGAACACGAAGGGCGCCACGCTCCGGCCCTTGGTCGTGCGCCGCGTGTTGAGGCTGGGCGGCAGCAGGCCCACCCCGAACCCGTGCAGGTAGGCGTCGTTGATCGTGTAGCCCCGCTCGTGGATCACCTCGGCCGCATCGAGCAGGTCCTCGGCGCTCGCCCCGGCGCGCAGCGCGGCCACGCCGCGGTGGTACGACTCCAGCGCCACCTCGCACAGGTCGGCATAGAGGGCGCCCGGCGCCTCGCCGATGAACAGCGGCCGCTGGATCTGCCCCGAGTAGCCCCAGTGGCTGACGCTGATCTCGTTGTTGACCACATCCCCCGTGCGCAGCACGCGCTGCGTGAGGTTCTGCCGCGGCACGCACGCCCCGGCCTCGCCCTGGGCGCCGCTCGACAGGTAGCACAGGTGCGGCAACCCGCCGGCGGCCAGTCCGGCGGAGTCGACCAGGGCGCCCAGTTCGTACTCGCGCAGGCCCGGCCGTGCGCCTTCGAGCAGGGCGGTGAGCGCGATGTCGGTGAGTTCGGCGCCACGGCGCAACCACTGCACCTCCTCGTCGCTCTTGACCACGCGCAGCCGGCGATACGCCGCGCTCACGTCGCGCAGCGTCCAGCCCGCAAGCGCCGCCTGCATCGCCAGCCAGTCGGCCGCCGGCACCTCGCCCACGCAGCCCACCGGGCCTGCCGGCGCACCGCTGTCGCGCAGGAAGCCGACGATCGTGGCGGCGGAGTCGGCCCCGCCCCAACGCGTCTCGACCGAGGACATCTCGCGCGCATTGGGCACGTGGTTGTGGCTCTGCGCGAACAGCACCGGGGCGCCCCCGGCGACCATCGCCGCGTAGTTGTTGCGGTTGCCCAGGAAGCCGGTCAGCCAGAGCACCTCGGCCTGGGCATGGCGCGACATCGAGGAGTTGCCGTACACCACGAGGGCGGCGAGGCCTTCGCGGGCCATCAGCGCCTGCGCGGCCGCATGCCTGCGAGCGAATTCGGCGTCGGAGAAGCGCGGGTACAGGGCTTCGCGGGTTGTGTCCATTCGATCAGCCGCCCAGTGTCCGGAAGTAGCCTTCGGGATAGCGCGGTCCGGCGCCCACCCCGGGGCGGAAGGCCGCGTCGAGTGCCGCGAGTTCCCCGGGCGCGAGCGCCAGCGACACGGCCGCCACGTTCTGCTCGAGGAAGACCTGCTGCTTGGTGCCGGGGATGGGCACGATGTCCGGGCCGCGCGCGAGCAGCCAGGCCAGCGCCACCTGCGCGCTGCTCGCCGCGTGTTCGGCGGCGATGCGATCGAGCGGCGCGAGCAGTTCGAGGTTGCGCTCGAGGTTGCCCGGATGGAAGCGCGGATGGATGCGCCGGCGATCGCCCGGGGCGATGTCGTCGTAGCTGCGCACGCGCCCGGTGAGCAGGCCGCGGCCCAGCGGCGAATACGGCACGAAGCCGATGCCCAGTTCGCGGCAGGCGGGCAGGATCTCGCGCTCGACATGCCGCTCCCACAGCGAGTATTCGGTCTGGAGCGCGGCGATCGGATGCACCGCATGGGCGCGGCGCAGCGGCTCGACGCCCGCCTCGCACAGGCCGAGGTGGCGCACCTTGCCCTGCTCGACCAGGCGCGACATCGCGCCCACCGTGTCCTCGACCGGCACGTCGGGATCGATGCGGTGAAGGTAGTAGAGGTCGATCGTCTCCACCCCCAGCTGGCGGAGGCTGCGCTCGCAGGCCACGGGCACGTACTCGGGTCGCCCGTTGTAGCCCTTGCCACCCTCGGGCAGGTCGAGGTTGCCGAACTTCGACACCACCACCACCTCGTCGCGGCGGCCACGGATCGCCTCGCCGACCAGTCGCTCGTGCCGTCTCTTCTGGTAGGCGTCCGAGGAGTCGAGGACGTTCACGCCGAGGTCGAGCGCGCGACGCATCGTCGCCACCTGCACCGCGGCATCCTGCTCGCCGAAGTTCGTGGTGGCGCTGCCCATGCCAAGGCCGATGGCCGACACGTGCAGGCCGTCGCAGCCAAGGCTCCTGGTGTCCATGCCGGCGGGCGCCCCTCGGTCAGTCCGCGGTGATGCCGGCCGCCCGGATGATGGGCGTCCAGCGGGCGATCTCGTCGCTCACGAACCGGCCGAGTTCCGCGGGCGTGGAGGAACCCACCTCGATGCCCTGCCTGAGGATGGTCTCGCGGACGTCGGGCATGGCGAGGATCTCGACGACCGCCTGGTTGAGCTTGTCCACGATCGGCTTCGGGACCTTGGCCGCGGTGAACAGGCCGAACCACAGGCGCGCCTCGAACTGCGGGTATCCCGCCTCGGCCGAACCGGGGATATCAGGGGCGCCGACGAAGCGCTTCGGGCTGGACACCGCCAGCGGTCGCATCTTCGCCGCGCTGCCGGCCTTGAGCTGCCCGGCCACCGTGACCGGCGACAGGAACGAGAGCTGCACCTCGCCCGAGACCAGCGCGGTCAGCGCGGCGCCTGCGCTCTTGTACGGGACATGCTCGAGATCGATGCCGACGACCTTGCGGAACAGCTCGCCGGACAGGTGGCTGATCGACCCGTTGCCGGCCGACCCGTAGGCGATGCGCCCCTTCTGCTTCGCCCAGGCGGCGAGTTCCCTCAGGCTGCCCGCGGGCACCGACGTGTGCACGACGACCGCAGTGACGCCCTGGGCCACCATCGAGATCGGCTGCAGGTCGCGCACCGGATCGTAGGACAGCTTCGGGTAGAGCGTGACCGCGCTGACCATCGGCCCCGCATGGCCCATCACCAGCGTGTGTCCGTCGGGCGTCGCCCGCACCGCGACCTCGGTCGGGATGGTGCCTCCGGCCCCGGCACGGTTGTCCACCACCACCGGCTGTCCCCAGCGCTCGGTGAGTTTCTGGCCGACCACGCGCGACAGGTAGTCGGCCGTGCTGCCCACGCCCTGGCCCATGATGCGCAGCGGCCGCTGCGGGAAGTCGCGCGCGGGATCGGCCTGGGCGACCGCGGTGACGGGCAGGACGATCGAGACGGCGAGCACGAGTCGGCTCGCCGCGCGGGCCGGGGCGGTGTCGGTACGGTGCATGCTGGAGCTCCTCTGGACGGGGATACGCACCCGGTCGAAATGCCGGGCTGGGTCACGGAGGGGGTGTGGAAGAACGGCGGGCTACCGACGGGC
>CAIKXV010000157.1 GCA_903831455.1 uncultured Pseudomonadota bacterium
AGTCCCCTGGGGTCATCCCAGGCGCTGAAGGACATCATCGCCGATCTCTCGCCGACACCGGCGAAGGCGATCGCCGAGATCACCGAGTGGCTCGCGATGGCCGACCAGCCCGACCTGCGTCCGCAGGACCGGCTCACCGCGATCCGCACCCTCGACGAGGTCGGCAGCCGCTACCTCGGCGCCATCGTCCAGGAATTCGTCACGCTGCCGCCGACCCATCATCGGGCCGAGCAATGCTGGTTGCTGGCCACCGGCTACCTCGATGCGGTCGGCCAGGCCTGTCGAGAGGGCTTGTACGACCTCTTCGGCGAGGGCGGGCCTCTCGAGCGCGACAAGGGTTCGGCCAACTGGATGGCGGCGCGCGCGATGGCCGCGATGACCCAGCGCCACAAGCTCGCGCGGATGCGCTACCGCGCGGTCGACGCGACGATGTGGGGCGAGTATTTCCGTACCGTCGAGACTGCCCGCCGCATCGGCGTCGCCAACCGCTCGCAGAAGCTGCAGGAGCCTGACGAGGAGACCAGCGTACAGCGCGAACTCCAGGTCGGCACGTGGTTCGAACTCGCGCCGATCGGCAGCATCGACCATATCCAGATGGAGTTCCTCGACCGGGTGATCCGCGAGAACGTCGGCGCGTTCCTCACCCGCGACACACCGTCGGCCGAGACGCCGTTCATCCTCGACATGTCGGTGGCCGGGCCGCCTCGGCGCATCCGCGAAGACGACCCGACCGGCCAGCACCCCTCGCGCCTGTTCCTCGCCCCGGGTCAGGCCTACGTGCAGCTGATCGCGCTGGCGCGCGACGTACGACGCATGAAGGCGCTGCCGCGCTACGCGACGATCCCGGGCATCACGGGAGCGGTGGCGGTGGCGAGCTTCCTCGGGCTCATCGAGAAGCTCATCCTGTACTGGGGTCGGAATCCCCCGCGCCGGGGCCACGAGCGCATCCGCCGCCGCGAGAAACTGCAGGTGGTCCACGGCTACCGCGAGGTGCGCCGGGTGATCGCCGGGCTTGCCTACCTGCGCTACCGCGAGAAGCAGATCGCGGCGGGCGAGGACCCGGACTCCAGCATCGACGAATTCACCCGCTACGGGTTCGTGAGCGAGGCGCGCAACGAGGAACTCACGCCCGAGGCGAAGCTCGAGCGCACGCGCAAGCTGATCGAGGATACCGACCGGCAGGTGATCTCCGAGTGGCTGCTCTCCGACCTCTCCGCGAGCGGCTGCGGGGCGACCGCGCTGGGCGGCAACGCATGGCTGCAGGTCGGCATCCTGCTCGGGCTGCGCTGGGGTACCCAGCCCGACTGGAACGTGGGCATCGTGCGTCGCCTGGCGCGGGATTCGAAGGGGCAGGCGGCCGTCGGCGTCCAGCGCTACCCGGGCCTGCCGCAGGTCGCGCGCATCGGCTCGCTCGCCGAGCGCCAGGTATCGGTGTTCGAGCGCTCCTACGATCCGGGCGTTTCCGTCTACTACGATGCGATCGCGCTGGTCGATGACCACTGCGTGCTCATCGAGCCCAACGTCTACTCCGAGGGCGCGCTCTTCCGCCTGGTGATCCAGGAAGAGAAGACCACGATCAAGCTGATCGAGGTGGTGGAGCACGGCATGAACTTCGATCGCGTGCGCTACGTCGAGGTCGTCGAGGGCGAGGAGGACGAAGTCGAGTCGACATCGGCCAGTGCCCCTCCGAGGCGTTCGGCCCTGCCGACGTCCGGGTCGGCACGCACGATGCCGCCGCCGTCCACGCGCACGGTACCGCCCGCTCCGCGCAAGACGATGCCCCCGGGCCGGTAGGCGCTGCGCTCGCCGGGCGAGCGGCGGTTGGCCGCCGACCGCGCGGCGTCTCCACGATCCGTTGCGTTCGTGCCGGACGGGCTGCGGGGCGCGCGCGGGGGTCCATGCGTGCGCGGAGTTCCGGCGGTGGGGAGGCTTTCCCGCCCGGTGCTTGCGGGTCGATCCGGAAGGATCGGCGCTGCGCGGCCTGCGCGGCGTCGGACGCGGCTACAGTCCCGCGCGATCCAGTCGGCTGTAGGCCTCCAGGCAGCGGCGCATCTGACGCCCTGAATCCGGACCGGGCTGGATGTCGCACAGGCCGGCGGGCGCGGATGCATCCGTGGACGAGGGCGCGGCGCGGAACGCCGGGGCGGAGGCCTGTCGTGGCGGGGTCTGTGCGGTCGGGGCTGTCCCGGGCGACGCGGTTGCCGCCGCAGGCGCAGCCGCGTGGGTGGCGGATTGCGCGGCCGGGGCTGCGGTGGCCATCCCGGCGTGGCCGGACTCCGCGGGCGATGCCTGGGGCGTCGAGCCCGCCACCGGCGTCGGCGGCGCGGATTCCGATGCCACGCCACCGACAGGGGGCGCGTCGGCGCGCGCGTGCGGGGTCTCCGCGGCCGGTCCTGCCGCCTCGATCCTGTCCGCCGCTTCGGGGGACGGCGCCGCACTCGCATCCCCCGCCACCGCCGTGGCCGCCACGGATTCGGCTGCAGGGGGGGCGGAGGTTGCCTGCGTGCTCTCCCGGGCCGAGGAGGTGGCCAGCAGCGCCCAGGCGGTACCCGCGAGGGTCACGGACAGGGCGACGGCCGTCGCCACC
>CAIKXV010000158.1 GCA_903831455.1 uncultured Pseudomonadota bacterium
ATCATGCGCGCGGGCTTCGTGTGCGTGCCGGTGAACTACAAGTTCCCGCAGGCCACCATCGACTACATCGCCGCCGACTGCGGCGCGAAACTGCTGTTCTGCGACCGCGCGCGCGCCGCGCAGGCGCCCGCCGGCCTGCCGCAGGTGCGGCTGGACACGACGGATGACGGCCACGACGCGGCGACCGCTGCCGCGCGCGCGGTGCAGGCGTGGCTCGCCGCTGGGGCCGCTGGCGCAACCCAGGCCACCGAGGCCACCAGCACCACCGGGCCGACCGGTTCTACGGAAGCCACCGTTGCCACCGTAGCCAACCCGCCCTCCGCCGCCCCCGCCGCCGGGCAACCGATGCCCTTCGACGCGTTCATCGACCCGGGCGCGCACACGCCCGTCACCCCGCACAACAGCGGCGACCCTCGCGAGCCGGCGATCTTCCTCTACACGTCGGGCTCCACCGGGCGACCCAAGGGCGTGGTGCTCTCGCACGCGAGCCACCTGTGGGTGACCGAGCGGCGCACGCAGGGGCAGAGCCTGTCGCAGCACCGCCTGCTGGTGGCCGCGCCGCTCTACCACATGAACGGGCTGGCGATGGCGCAGCTGTCGCTGCGCGCCGGCAGCACGCTGGTGCTGATGCCGCAGTTCGACGCGCGGGCGTACATCGACGCGATCGAACGCTACCGCTGCACGTGGCTCACCGCGGTGCCGCCGATGCTGGCGATGATGCTGCAGGAGCAGGAGGCGATGGCGCGGGCGGACTTCTCGTCGGTGCGCATCGTGCGCATGGGCTCGGCCCCGGTGAGCGACGCACTGCTCGAGCGCATCCACGCCGCCATCCCGCAGGCCACGCTGACCAACGGCTACGGCACCACCGAGTGCGCGATGGTCATCTACGGCCCGCACCCGCGCGGGCTGCCGCAGCCGGCGATGTCGGTGGGCTACCCCAACCCGGCGGTGCAGTTGAGGCTGGTGGACGGGGAGAATGTCGACGCCGAGGAAGGCGTGCTGCAGGTGAAAACCCCGGCGGTGATGAACGGCTACCACGGCCAGCCCGAGGCCACGCGCCGGGTGTTCACCGAAGACGGCTACTACATCACCGGCGACATCTTCCGCCGCGATGCGGACGGCTTCCACACCTTCGTGGGCCGGGCGGACGACATGTTCGTGTGCGGGGGCGAGAACATCTACCCCGGCCAGGTGGAGAAGGTGCTGGAGCAGCACCCCGCCGTGGAGCAGGCCTGCTGCATCCCCGTGCCCGACGACATCAAGGGCACGAAACCGGTGGCCTTCGTGATCCCCAAGGCCGGCGCGCAGGTGGACGAGGACACGCTCAAGCGCCACGCGCTGGCGCTGGCCCCGGCGTACATGCACCCGCGGCGGGTGTGGATCGTGGAGGCCTTCCCGCTGGCCGGCACCAACAAGATCGACCGCAAGGCGGTGACCACCGACGCGATGGCGCGGCTGGGCGAGAAGGCGGCGGGGTAGCGGGGAACGTCGCGAGGAGCCAGGCGGACGCCCGCGGGCGTCTTCGCGAGCGGGCACCCACCGAGCCCCACGCAGCACGACGCCTGCCGGACGCCCACCACCGGGCGTGCCCGCGGCCCGCGGTTCCGGCTATACTCGCGGTCCCTTCGCCGGTGAGGCGTCGGGACTTGCCGAGAAGGCAATGGCCAGGTAGCTCAGTTGGTAGAGCAGCGGACTGAAAATCCGCGTGTCGGCAGTTCGATTCTGCCCCTGGCCACCAAACAATTTAGTTTATTACGGCTGCCAGGCGCCCGCGTCCCGCTGCGTTGTACGCGACGTCCGACGTTCTCAGACTCGCCCGTGGTGAAGGGCAGTCCCAGTTGATCGTACGGTCGATGCTAGGACAACATCATGGGACGGTGACGACAACAGCCAGCGGCCAGACCGCGAACCTGATGCC
>CAIKXV010000159.1 GCA_903831455.1 uncultured Pseudomonadota bacterium
CATCCGTTCCTCGAGGTCGCGCGCGCGGTCGATGATCCGTCCCAGCCGGGTCGCCAGCGCGCTGATGAGCCCGGCGATCGCGGTGAGCATGAAGACCGGGGCGACCGCGAGCTCGATCGCGTGCGACAGCGTGCCGGTGACCGACTCCGGCGGCAGGCTCAACGCGAGCCCCCGCCGCCAGCCCGCTCGTTCTTCTCCGGGGGGCTGCCCCCGTCGGTGGCCGGCCCCTGGGCGCGCAGCGCCTTCAGCAGCGCCTGGCCGGCACGTCCGTCGGCGCGCAGCCCATTGGCCTTCTGGAACTCGAGGATGGCCGCGCGCGTGCGCGAGCCGATGATGCCATCCGGTGCGCCGATGTCCGCCCCGCGAGCGACGAGCCGCTCCTGGACTTCGCGGCGCTCGGCACGGGACAGCCCGGGATCGTCGGTCGGCCACGGCGTGCTGAACGGACCCGCGCCGCGCAGCCGGTCGGCGAGATGAGCGACCGAGAGCGCATAGGACTCGGCGGCGTTGTAGGCGAAGATCGCCGAGTAGTTGCGCAGCACCAGGAAGGCGGGTCCACGGGGACCGGCCGGCAGCAGCAGCGCGGCGCTGGCCTCCCCGGAAGGAGCCGTTCCGTCGAGCATGCGCACGCCGAGCGCCGACCATTTCGCCATCGGCATTCGCGTGCTGCGTCCGGCAGGACCGGAGTAGCCAGGCGGAATGCGGACCTCCGCGCCCCACGGCTGCCCGCTGATCCAGCCCGCCCGCTGCAGATAGTGCGCAGTCGAGGCGAGCGCGTCGGGTACCGAGCCGACGATGTCGCGCCGGCCGTCGCCGTCGAAGTCCACGGCCAGCCGCTGCCAGGTCGAAGGCATGAACTGGGTCTGGCCGAAGGCGCCCGCCCAGGAGCCCACGAGCGCCTCGGCCGGGATGTCGCCGCCGTCGAGGATGCGCAGGGTGGCCATCAGTTCGCCGCGGAAGAAGCCCTGGCGGCGCGGATTGCAGGAGAGCGTGAGCAGCGAGCGCACCAGCGAGCGGCGGCCCATCACGCGGCCATAGTCGGTCTCGACGCCCCAGAACGCCACGACCACGTGGCGATCGACGCCGTAGCGGCGCTCGATCTCCTCCAGCACCGGCGCCCACTTCGCCAGGCGCTCGCGGCCGTCGGCCACGCGTTCCTCGTCGACCAGGGCCGCGAGATAGTCCCAGATGGACAGGCGGAATTCGGGCTGGTCCTCGAGCGCGCGCAGCACCTCCTCGTCGGGTTCCACGCCGGCGAAGGCGCCGTCCACGGTGGCGGCGGCGATACCCTTGCCGATGGCCGTGGAGCGAAGCTCGGCGACGCAGCTGCGAAAGGCGACGGCCTGCGCGATGGCCGGTGCCGGCGCCAGCGCGAGCAGCAGCGCCGCGGCGATTCCCGCGGCGCCCCGCTTCGCGAGGGACATCAAGCCCCCCTGGGCAGAACGTGCGCCCACTTCTCGCGGATGCGCTCGTCGAGCTCGGGGCTGGAGCGCGCCACCGGCGGGAAGGTGTCGCGCCGCAGGAACGGGCGGCAGGCATCGATCACCATCCGCGAATTGAGTACCGGCTGCTCGGGCGGATAGGCCATCGGGTCCAGGCGCGTGCTCCAGCAGCCCTTGAGGATCTCGACGTCCTCGCGCGGATCGACGCGCGTGCACATCGCCCATACCACCTCGTCCATGTTGGCCGGATTGATGTCGTCGTCGACCACCACCACGTAGCGGTTGCAGTAGGCCGCCGCGTGCACCTGTCCGGCGACCAGCCCCACCTGCTTCGAGTGGCCGGGGTACATCTGCTTCACCGCCACCGTCAGCCAGTAGCGGCCGCCACCGGCCTCGTGCGACCACACGCCGGTGATGCCGGGGATGCCCGCGCCCTCGAGCTGCCGCCACACCGCGCCCGCACGGAAGTGCCCGCGATAGAAGCTGTCGTCGTTCGGCGGAACGGCCGGCACCACGCCCAGCAGCACCGGGTCGTTGCGGTGGAGCATCGACTCGACGCGGATCACCGGCTGCGGCATCTTGCCGCTGCAGTAGTAGCCGGTCCATTCGCCCAGCGGCCCCTCGTCGATGCGGTCGTCGGGCGAGACGAAGCCCTCGTAGGCGATCTCCGCGTGCGCCGGGATCGGCAGCCCGGTGACCGGGCCTTCGATCACCTGCACCGGCTCGCCGATCAGCGCGCCGGCGGCCTCGTACTCGTTCTTGCCGTAGGGGATCTCGAGTCCCGCGACCATGAACAGCGCCGGGTGCACGCCTACCACCACCGCGATCGGGCAGCGCTCGCCGCGGGCGAAGTACTTCTGCATCAGCAGGTCGCCATGCTTGCCCTTCGAGCACATCACGGTGGCGACGTTGCGGTCGAACACCTGGCCGCGATAGGCCCCGTAATTGATCCAGCCCGAGTCCGGGTCCTTCATGATCACCATGCAGCCGGTGCCGATGTACGGACCGCCGTCGCCCTCGTGCCACTTGGGCGTCGGGATCTTCAGCAGGTCGACGTCGGCCCCGCGCAGCACGTTCTCCATCACGCGCCCGGTGCGCACCACCTGCGGCTTGTGCGTGTTGGCCCCGCCGATGTACTCGCGCCAGTAGCGGACGAGGTCCATCTCCGAGGCGTCCGCCGGCAGGCCGAGCGTCATCGCGATGCGGCGCACCGAGGTGAGCACGTTGGCGAGCACGCGATAGCCCGGCGCATGGCCCGGCACCTCGTCGAACAGCAGCGCCTGGCGGCCCATCTTCCGCTGGTAGATGTCGACGATGCCGCCGATCTCCTCCATGCGCTCGGCCCCGCGGACATGCTGCAGTTCGCCGGCCGCTTCCATCTGGTCGAGCCAGACCCTCAGATCCTGCCTGTCCATCGCGATATCTCCGGGACGGGCGGTGGCCACCGCGCCTGCACGCGCGGGCGCGTGCGTTGCCACCGCCGGGGACGTTCTGTTACTTTTCTTGGAACGGTATCAGAATTTAGACGCGACACCGGCGCCCCACGGGCTCCGCGGGCTCCACGGTGCGACCCCCGCACCCTACCATCCCTCCTGGAGAACGGCATGACGGCAAGGCAGGTCGGCGATCCCACCGTGCATTACCGCGGACTGCGCGAATGGCTGCAGCGCGTCGAGGCGCTGGGCGAACTCAAGCGGGTGGACGGCGCGCACTGGGACACCGAGATGGGCGCCATCACCCACATGCTCACCGAGAAGAGCCACGGGGATGCGCCGGCCATCCTGTTCGACAAGGTACCCGGTTATCCGGAGGGCTTTCGCACGCTCTACGGCCACTTCTCGTCGGTGCGCCGCGTCGCCCTCACGCTGGGACTGCCGCTCGAGTACGACCGCAAGGTCGACATCGTCAAGGCCTACCACGAGCGCATCCGTTCGCTGAAGCCGCTGCCCCCGCGCATCGTCTCCGACGGCCCCATCCTGGAGAACGTGATCGAGGGCGACGCCTGCGACGTGCTGCGTTTCCCGGTGCCCCGGCACCATGAAGCGGACAAGGCGCGCTACATCGGCACCGCCGACGGCGTGATCACGCTCGACCCCGACGAGGGCTGGTACAACGTCGGCGCCTACCGCAGCCAGGTCTACGACGCCCGCACCATCGGCTGCCAGATCACCGAGGGCAAGCACGGGCGCATCCACCGCGACAAGTACTTCGAGCGCGGCCAGCCGATGAAGGTGGTGATCCTCTGCGGGCAGGATCCGCTGCTGTTCATGCTCTCGGCGAGCCCGCTGCCCGACGGCATCAGCGAGATCGACTTCATGGGCGGGCTGCGCGGCGAGCCGGTCGACTGCATCCGCGGACCGTTCACCGGCTTCCCGATCCCGGCCGATTGCGAGATCGCGATCGAGGGCGAGATGGTGCCCGGGCAGGTGCTGCCCGAGGGGCCGTTCGGGGAATGGATGGGCTACTACTCCGACGACTCGGTGCCGCGGCCCTACGTGAACGTGAAGACCATCCTGCACCGGAACGACCCGATCCTGTGCTGCGCGCCGCAGCACAAGCCGGTGGACGAGACGGGCCTGCTCAAGGGCATCGCGGGCGCGGCCGAGATCTGGCGCGCGCTGGAGGCCTGCGGCATCCCCGACGTGCTGGGCGTCTGGAACCACGAAGCCGGTCCGGCCACGCGTTTCACCGTGGTGCAGATCGTGCAGCGCTATCCCGGGCACGCGCGCAACGCGCTGCACGTGGCCGCCAACTGCCAGGGCGGGGCCTACGCCGGCAAGTGGACGGTGGTGGTGGACGAGGACATCGACGCCGGCGACCTCGACCAGGTGCTCTGGGCGATGTCCACCCGCTTCGACCCGGTCACCGACATCGATCTCATCCAGAAGGCCTGGGCCTCGAAGCGCGATCCGTTGTGGCTGCCGGGCAACTTCAACAACCGCATCCTGGTCGATGCCTGCATCCCCTACGAGATGAAGCTCAAGAAGACCTTCCCGCCGGTCGTCGACGTGAGCCCCGGGCTGCGCGAGAAGATCAAGGCGAAGTTCCCGGGACTCGATTTCCCCGGCTTCTAGGACGCCCCCGATGCGCGCGCCGCCCCGACTCCGATGCGATCGACCGCGCCGAGGTCGTGGCGGCGCGGCCGTGGCAGCCTTCCTTGCCGTGGCGAACGGCCTGCCATTGCTCGCCCAGGCGCAGGCGCCCGCAACGGCCGGGGCCGCGTGGCCGGCGCGCCCGCTGCGCCTGGTGGTGCCGTTCGGCCCCGGGGGCAGCGCCGACCTGATGGCGCGGCTGCTCGGGCAGCGACTGCCCGAGGCACTGGGCCAGCCGGTGGTGGTCGAGAATCGACCGGGCGCCGGTGCGATGCTCGGCAACGAACTGGTGGCGAAGTCGGCCCCCGACGGCTACACGCTGGGCATCGGCACGCTGGGCCCCCTGTCGGTCAACCAGAGCCTCTTCGCGCGCGTGCCCTACGACAGCGCGCGCGACTTCGCACCGATCACCCTGACCGGCGCGTCCTCGCACGTGCTGGTGGTGAACCCAGCCCTTCCGGTGCGCTCGCTCGCCGAGCTGATCGCGCTCGCGAAGCAGCGCCCCGGGCAACTCACCTTCGCCTCCAGTGGCATCGGCAATGCCACCCACCTCACCGGCGAGCTGTTCAAGGCGATGGCGGGGGTCGACGTGGTCCACGTGCCGTACAAGGGTGGCGGCGCGGCGGTCGCCGACGTGATCGGCGGCCACGTGGTGTTCTCGTTCGCGAGCATGCCCTCGGCGTTGCCCCATGTGCGGGCCGGGCGCCTGCGCGCGCTGGCCGTGGCGCCGGGGCAGCGGGTCGCGACTGCCCCCGAACTGCCGACCGTGGCCGAGTCCGGGTTGCCCGGCTTCGCCTCCGAGGACTGGCAGGGGCTGGTGGCCCCGGCCCGTACGCCGGCCGAGGTGGTCGCGCGGCTCAATGCCGAGGTCCACCGGGTGCTCGGTGCGGCGGACCTGCGCGAGCGGCTCGACGCGCAGGGCTTCCAGGTCCGGCTATCCACGCCACAGCAGTTCGCGGAACTGATCCGCAGCGAGTCGGCGAAGTGGGCGCGCATCGTTCGCGAGGCGGGCATCCGCCTCGACTGACGGGCCCGGAGCGCGCCGGCGGGCGCAAGGCCGAGCCGGGCCCGGGCCGAACGCTTGCCGGACTCAGTCGAGACGGATCCCCGCCGACTTCACGATCTTCGAGTACTTCGCGAGGTCGGCGAGCTGGAACACGCTGAACTCCTCCTGGGACATCGGCTGCACGTCGATGGCCTGGCGGGCGAGCGCGTCGCGGAAGTCGGCATTCGCCACCACGCGTCGCACCTCCGCGCGCAGCCGCGCGACCGCGTCGCGGGGGCTGCGCGAGGGCGCCATCAGCGTGTACCACGAGGGCACCGCCGTACCGGTGACGCCCTGTTCATCGAGCGTGGGGATGTCCGGGGCGAGCGGCGAGCGCTTCGGGCTCGTGACGGCGAGCGCCACCACCTTGCCCGAGCGCGCGAAGGGCAATGCCGCCGTGATCGAGGAGAAGATCATCTGGGCCTCGCCACCGAGTACCGCGGCGGTGGCCGGGCCGGAGCCCTTGTAGGGCACGTGCACCAGGCGCGTGCCGGTGGCCGCGGCGAACAGTTCGCCCGCCAGGTGCAGGTTGGCGCCCGAGCCGCTGGAGGCGAAGTTGAGCTTGCCGGGATGGGCCTTCGCGTGCGCCACCAGTTCGGCGACCGACCGCGCCGGCAACGAGGGATGGACCACCAGCACGTGATAGGACGAGGCGAAGAAGTCCAGGCTCACGAAGTCGCGCACCGGGTCGTAGTTGACCCTCTGCAATGCCGGGGAGATCGCCAGGGGCCCGATGAAGCCCAGCAGCAGGGTGTAGCCGTCGGGCTGCGCCCGCGCGACCAGTTCGGTCGCCACCAGGCCGCCGGCACCCGCGCGGTTGTCGACCAGCACCGGCTGGCCCAGGCCGTCGGAGAGGCGCTGGGCGAGCGAGCGGGCGATGAAGTCGTTGCCCCCGCCGGGGGCGAAGGGCACCACGAAGCGCAGCGCCCGGGCGGGAAACGCGCCCTCGGTCGCCTGCGCGTGCAGGCGGTCGGGCGCCAGCGCGGCCAGCGGCAGCACGAGGGCAAGCGACGCGAGGGTGCGCCGCGAGGCAAGGCCGCGGCGCGAAGGCCGGGGGCGGGGCGACGACTCGTGGGTCATGCGATTCTCCGGCGAGCAGGGCCGCGGCGCGCGTGGCGCCGCGGCACGACGATACGGCAGCCCGGCGTGCCGCATCAACCCCGCCGTGCGACCGCAGGCCCCGCGCCGGCCGCGGACCGCCGCCGGTGCGGGGCCTGCCCGTCGTCGTGCCTCACCCCGGGTGGCCGGCCGTGCACGCCTCGAGGAACAGCGACCGGGGATCGGCCTCCCGGGAGGTCACCCCTTGCGTGGCCGACCAGCGGCACAGCGCCTCGAGGGTGATGCGATTCGCCTCCACCCCATAGGGGAACCAGTCCTCGCCGAAGCGCGCGCGGGCGCGGTCGCAGTGATCCTTGAGCCAGGGCAGCGGCACGGCGGACAGGCCGATCACGTCCAGGCGCTGCATCGAGCGCCGGCGCGCGGCATCGAAGGCGGCGAACAGCGCGCGCGCGAGCCAGGGGTGGCGGTCGAGCAGCGCGCTGCGTACCGCGACCGCGTGCATGATCGGGTAGATGCCGGTGAGCGCGTGCCACTGCTCCTCGTGCGAGCGATAGTCGGCGAGCAGCCGCACCACGCCGCGGCCCTCGAGGAAGGCGGGCGGCGCGGCCGCGCTCATCACGCAGTCCACCTCGCCGTCGAGCAGCAGTGCGTCCAGGGTGCGGGTGGTGTCGCCGCGCAGTTCGAGTCCCTCGGGTGGGCGGGCCGGCGGCGTGCCGCGCCGCCCCGGCTGATGCAGGCCGGCCTGCACCCAGCGGATGCCGGCCAGCGGCACCCCGGACGATTCGAGGATGCCGCGTCCCCAGATCGACGCGGTCTGCGCCCAGTCGGGCAGTCCGATGCGGCGGCCCGCCAGCGACGCGAGCGAGTCGAGCCCGCTGCCGGCCCGCACGTAGAACATCGAGTGGCGGAAGGCGCGCGAGGGGAACACGGCGAGCGCGGTCACCGAGTCGTCGCCGGCGTCCCGCGCCGCGAGGTAGCGCCCCAGCGACACCTCGGCCACGTCGAATTCCCCGTGGCGCAGGAAGCGGTGGAAGGTTTCCTCGGCCGGCAACTGCACCGGCAGCAGGTCGACGCCCGGCACGGTCAGTCGGCCGTGCACGAGGTCGGCGACGTGGTCGTACTCGCCGACGGCGAGCGACAGGCTGAGGCGGGACATGGCGGAGCCCTCGGTTCGGATGCGGGCACTGTAGCGCAGCGCGGGTCGGCGGCCCGCTGCGCTACCATCGGCAGGGCCATGCCCCTGCGCTTCGACGACATCGGCCACCGGTTGCGCGCCTTCCGGCTGGCCTCCGGCCTGTCCGCCGACGAGATTGCCCGCCGGCTCGACATCTCGCGCGCCGCGCTCTACCGGTTCGAGAAGGGCGAGGTGGCCAAGATCGAGACGCTGGAGCGGCTGTCCGAACTGCTCGGCGTCTCCGTGCCCACGCTGCTGGGGGTGGGCGTGGAGTACATCGCCTCGGCGGTCGCCTACTTCGAGCGCCTGCGCCAGATCGAGGAGTCGGCCGAGCAGATCATCGTGCTGGCCGGCCCGATCTCGTACCTGCTCTCCTCGTCCCGCTTCGACGACACGTTGCGCGAGGTGCTGGTGGAGAGCATCCCCGAGGACCTGCCCGAGCGCGAGCGGGCACTGGCCGAGGTGTCCGAGATCATGGCCATCCTGCAGGCGCGCCGGCAGCAGTACCAGCGACGCCGGCCGGCGGTCGTGAACCTGATCTCCGCCTCCGAGATCGAGCGTTTCCTGCTCAATGGCCTGGTCGGTCGCATCGACCTCGCGCCCGAGGAGCGTGCGGCGCGCCGTGAGCGGGCCGCCGCCGAGGTGCGCGGATTCGCGCGCCTCACCGAGGAGCAGCCGATCGGCGTGCAGATCGGCATCGTCCCGGACACCCTGCCGCACGCGAGCTTCCAGATCCTGCGCCAGCCGGACCGGCAGGTCGTGGTGCTCTCGCCCTTCCGGCTGGGCGAGCAGCCGAACGTGCGAACCGGCGTGGCGATGATCACCTCCGCGCCCGAAGCGCTCGCCCTGCACCAGAAGGCGGTCGAGGAGATGTGGGCGCGCGCGCTCAAGGGCGCCGCGGCAGGCCGCTTCCTGCGCGGGCTGCTCGCCCGCTACCGCGGCTAGGGCGTTCGCGGCCGGGGGGGAGCGCCGGCGCCCGGATGCCGCGGTCGTCCGGCCGAGGCCGAGGCCGTGCCGCCGGGCGCTGGGGGCGTCGGCCGTGTGTCTCAAAAACGATACGAGTCTTGCTTTTTGGACGGCAGGCCGATCTAATCGGGCGGTCGGTCGCGCATGCGATATCCAGGGGAATCCGATGTCCGCTCACACCTATGCCACGGCCGCCGTGCGGCTGGAGGATCCGGGCTCCGGCCACTCGCCGGCGCAGTGTCCCGCCGAGGAGTCGGTGGTCCCGGTCGTCGCCCACGAGTGGGTGAACGCCGAGTACAAGCACCTCGTGGTCAAGGCCACGCCCAAGGCGCTCGCCGCCCAGCCCGGGCAGTTCTTCCACCTGCTCTGTCCTTCGCCCGACGAGGGCGATCTGTCGTTCCGCCGGCCGCAGAGCGTCTACCGCATCCAGCGCTCGAGCGGGCGGCTGGAGTTCCTCTACAAGGTCGTCGGTCGCGGCACCCGCGGGCTTGCCACGCTCAAGCCCGGCGACGAACTGAACATGGTCGGCCCGCTGGGGGTCGGCTTCCGGCTCGAGCCCCAGTGGAAGAACATCGTCGTGCTCGGGCGCGGCGTGGGTCTCGCCACGATGGCGCCGATCTCCCAGTTCGCCGGCGAGCGAGGCGTGCGCGTGACCGCCATCCTCTCGGCGCGCAGCCCGGACCTTGCCCTCGCCGCCGACCTGTTCGAGAGCGTGGGCACCGTGGTCAAGGTGCTCGATACCGACGGCACCAGCGCGATCGACAACGTCGAGCGCATCCTGCGCGAACTGATCGCCGAGGGGCGCGCCGATGCGTTCTTCACCTGCGGCTCGAACCGGCTGATGCAGTTGATGAAACGCCTGGGCCGCGAGCACGGCATCCCCGGGCAGATGGCGATGGAGCAGATCATGGCCTGCGGACTGGGGCCCTGCTACATCTGCGTTCGCACCTTCGAGCGGGACGGCCAGCGCGAGATGCGCCGGGTCTGCGTCGAGGGTCCGGTGTTCGACCTGCAGGAGTGCCTGGGATGGTAGACCTCTCCGTCAACGTGGGCAGCGTGCGGCTGGCCAACCCGGTGATGCCCGCCTCGGGCACCTTCTCGGTGGAGTTCTCGCAGATCATCGACCTCAACCGCCTCGGGGCGCTGGTCGCCAAGACCGTCTCGCGCAACTACCGCGCCGGCAACCCGCCCCCGCGGGTCTCCGAGATCGACGGCGGGATGATCAATTCGATCGGACTGCCCACCAAGGGCCTGAAGTACTTCCAGGACGTCCAGGTCGCCGAATACAAGCGCTTCTCGCCGCCGCTCGTGTGCAGCATCTCGGCGGAGACCATCGAGGACTTCGCGGCGATGGCGCGCGACGTGTCGGTGCCCGGGGTGGACGCGATCGAGATCAACATCTCCTGTCCGACACGGGCGCCCGGGGGCGGCAACTTCGCGCTCAACGAGGAGCACACCTACAAGGTGGTCAAGCTCTGCCGCGAGGCCACGGACAAGCCGCTGTGGGCGAAGCTCTCGCCCAACGCCGGGGAGATCGGCGCGGTGGCCGAGGCCGCGGAAAAGGCGGGCGCCGATGCGATCACCGTCTCCAACACCATCCTCGGGCTGAAGATCAACATCGAGAGCCGGTTGTCCTACATCGGCAACGGCTACGGCGGCATCTCCGGACCGGCCGTCAAGCCGATCATCATGCGCATGGTCCACCAGTGCTCGAAGTGCGTGAAGATCCCGATCATCGGCTGCGGCGGCATCATGCGTGCCGAGGACGTGATCGAGTACCTGATGGCCGGGGCCACGGCCGTCGAGGTCGGCTACGCGAGCTTCCGCAGTCCCACGGCGATGATCGCGATGATCGAGGGCGTGGAGCGCTGGTGCGAGGCACACGGCGTGGCGCGCGTCGCCGATCTCACCGGCTCCATGATCGACCACCCGCCGCGCGACACCTACGAGGCGGGCATGATGGGCATCAGCTAGCCTTCCGCGGGGCCGACCATGACCGAGCGCATCACCCTTCGCAAGCCGGACGACTGGCACCTGCACGTGCGCGATGGCGCGATGCTGCGCGCGGCGCTGCCGTTCACCGCACGCAACTTCGGGCGGGCGATCATCATGCCCAACCTGTTGCCGCCGGTGGCGAGCACCCGGGACGCCATCGCCTACCGGGATCGCATCCACGCGGCGCTGCCGGAGGGCTCGCGCTTCCAGCCGCTGATGACCTGCTACCTCACCGATGCCACCGACCCGGACGACCTCGAGGCGGGCTTCCGCGACGGGGTGTTCACGGCGGTGAAGCTCTACCCGGCCAACGCGACCACGAACTCCGCGGCCGGCGTGACCGACTACCGGGCGATCCGCCCGGTGATGGCGCGCATGGAGAAACTGGGCATCCCGCTGCTCATGCACGGCGAGGAGGTCGACCCGGAGATCGACGTGTTCGATCGCGAGGCGGTATGGATCGAGCGGCGGCTGATCCCGTGGACGCGCGATTTCCCCGGGCTCAAGTTCGTGCTCGAGCACATCAGCTCGAAGATCGCGGTCGACTACATCCGCAGCGCGGCCCCGCAGGTGGGCGCCACCATCACGCCCTACCACCTCACCCACAACCGCACCGACTGGCTGGGCTGGGGCAATCGTCCCTACCTGTACTGCATGCCGGTGATCAAGACCGAGGCCGATCGCCGCGCGCTGGTCGAGGCGGCCACCTCGGGCGATCCGTGGTTCTTCCTCGGAACGGATTCCGCGCCGCACCCGGTCGCGAAGAAGCTCTCCACGACCGGCGCGGCGGGGGTTTTCAACGCGCCGGTGGCCATCGAGCAGTACACGAAGGTGTTCGAGGCGGCCGGTGCGCTCGACAAGCTGGAGGGCTTCACCTCGCTCAACGGGCCGCGGCACTATGGTCTGGCGCCCAATGCCGAGACCCTCACGCTCGAGCGCCGCGCATGGACTGCGCCCGAGGAGGTCGCGGTGGAAGGTCCGGACGAGCGAGCCCTGATCTATCGCGGCGGCGAGCAGATCGAGTGGCGCGTGGTGCACGACTGATCCGGTCGCGAGTCTCGCGCGCCACACCACACCGAGCCCCGACATGGAATTCGACAACGCCTTCGACGTGCCGCTGCCGCCGCCCCGCGCCTGGCAGTGGCTCACCGACATCCAGCGCATCGCCACCTGCCTGCCCGGGGCCGAACTGACCGAGGTGCTCGACGAGCGCAGCTATCGCGGGCGGGTCGCGGTCCGGCTGGGCCCCGTGTCGCTGTCCTTCGCCGGGGAGGCGACGCTCGAGAGCCTGGACGAGTCGGCGCTGCGGGCCCGCATGCGCTGCAGCGGCAGCGATGCCAAGGGCCGCGGGAGCACCCGCGCGCTGATCGACTTCACCCTCGCGCCGGCCGACACGGAGGGGAACACCCGGGTCACGATCCACAGCGACGTCACGCTGACCGGCGCGGTCGCGCAGTACGGGCGTGGCGTGGGCATGATCCAGTCGGTCGCCGGGCAACTGATCGGGCAGTTCGCCGAGTGCCTGCGCGCGCGCATCGAGCGCGCCGAGCGCGGCGAGGAGGTCGTCGACGAGCAGGCGGCCCGCCCCATCTCCGGCCTCACCATGATGGTGCGCGCGCTGCGCGACGGTCGGCGCGGACCTTCCGGAGACGACCCGGCCGGCCGCTAGCGCGACCGGCGACCCCGGGCCGCCGTCCACCCCCGATCCGGCGGCCCTCCCTTACGGATGCAGATGCGATGAAACCCGCTCCTTTCCAGTGGCACCCGGCGAGCAGCCTCGACGAGGCGGTGGCCCTGCTCGCGCGCTACGCGCCCGAGGATGGCCGCGTGATCGCGGGGGGCCAGAGCCTCGTGCCCAGCATGGCGCTGCGCGTGGCCCTGCCGGCGCACCTGATCGACATCAACGGCATCGCCTCGCTGGCGCGGCTCGAGGTCGAGGCGGGGCGGCTGTCGATCGGAGCCTGCGTGCGGCATGCCGCCTTCGAGCATCCGGTGGAGCCGGGCGTGCTCGGGCGCCTGCTCGCCACGGTCGCCGCGAACATCGCGCATGCCCCGATCCGCACCCGTGGCACCTTCTGCGGCAGCCTCGCCAACGCCGATCCGGCCTCGGAGTGGTGCCTCGTCGCCGCCACGCTGGGCGCCACCCTGGTCGCGGTCAGCGCGCGCGGAACGCGCGAGGTCGCGGCGGCCGACTGGTTCCACGGGATCATGACCACGGCACTCGCCGAGGACGAACTGCTCGCCGAGGCGCGCCTGCCGCTGCTCGCGACCGACGCGCGCGCAGGGTTCCACGAATTCAGCCGCCGCGCCGGCGACTACGCGCTGGCGATGTCGCTCTGCACGTTCCGGGTGGTCGAGGGCCGGATGCGCGAGGCGCGGGTGGGCGTGGGCGGGGTCGAGCCCCAGCCGCGGCGCATCCCCGAGGCCGAGCGCCTGCTCGAGGGCGAGCGTCCCGAACCGGAGACGTTTGCCCGCGCGGCTCGGGCGGCCGCCGATGCGGTCGACCCGCTCGAGGACATTCGCACCCGCGCGGCGTACCGCCGCGATCTCGTCGCCGCTTCGGTCCGCCGGTCGCTGCAGGCCGCCTGCGACGACACGCACTGATCGCCGACCTCACCTCGGGAACTTCGACGCAATGACTCCGCGCATCGACATCACCCTCAACGTCAACGGCTCCGACCACGACATCCGCGTCGAGCCGCGCCGCACGCTCGCCGACGCGCTGCGCCAGGATTGCGGCCTCACCGGCACCAACGTGGGCTGCGAGCACGGGGTGTGCGGCGCCTGCACCGTGCTGCTCGACGGCGAGCCGGTCCGCTCCTGCCTGATGTTCGCGGTCCAGGCCCAGGGCCGCCGGCTGCGCACGGTCGAGGGACTGGCGAACGCCGAGGGGCTGCACCCGTTGCAGCAGGCCTTCACCGACCACCACGCGCTGCAGTGCGGCTACTGCACGCCGGGGTTCCTGATGCTGGCCGCAGGTACGCTGGAGCGCCACCCGGACATCGACGACGAGTCGCTGCGCGAGGTGCTGTCCTCCAACCTGTGCCGCTGCACCGGCTACCAGAACATCCTGCGCGCGGTGCGCGCGGTGCGCGATTCCCGCCGGCTGGCCCGGGAGGATGCACGATGAGCGGCGGCCACGCGAGCAGCCTCGCCCCGGGGCAGCGGCACAACGGGGACGCCGATCCGCGCCGACGGTTCGTCGGCGCCCGCGTCACCCGCCTGGAGGACCCGCCGCTGGTTCGTGGCCAGGGTACCTACGTCGGCAACCTCGGCTTTCCCAACCAGTTGCACATGCGCGTGGTGCGCTCGCCGGTGGCCCATGGCGTCCTGCGCTCGATCGACACCTCGGCCGCGCGCGAGCACCCCGGCTGTCGCGGGGTCTGGACCGGGCAGGACGTGGCCGACATCCCGCCGATCACCTTCCGCCCGACCAGCGTGCAGGGGCTGGAACCCTACCGCCAGTACATCCTCGCCCGCGATCGGGTGCGCTACATCGGCGAGCCGGTGGCGGTGGTCTTCGCGGCCGACCCCTACGTCGCCGAGGACATCGCCGACCTGGTGACGATGGACATCGAGGCGTTGCCGGTGCTGCTGTCGGCCGATGCGCCGCCCGGCGAGTTCGCGCCCGGCCACTCCACCGAGGCCGGCGTGCTGCGCAAGCAGTTCGGCGACGTGGACGCCGCGTTCCGCGAGGCCCACGAGGTGGTGGAGGTCGACGTGCGCGTGGGGCGCCACTCCGGGGTGCCGATGGAGCCGCGCGGTGCGCTGGCGCGCCACGACCACTCGCGCGACGTGATCGAGCTCTACGGCGCCGGCAAGCGGCCGCACGCGCATCGCGACGCGGTGGCCGCGCTGCTCGGGCGCAGCCCGGTGGGCATGCACTTCTACGAGGGCCACATCGGCGGTGGCTTCGGCGTGCGTGGGGAAATCTACCCGGAGGATGTACTGGTCTGCCTCGCGGCCCTGCGGCTGGGACGCCCGGTCAAGTGGATCGAGGACCGCCGCGAGAACCTGCTCGCCTGCAACCACTCGCGCGAGCAGCACCACGTGGTGCGCGCGGCGCTCGACCGTGACGCGCGCATCCTCGCCATCGACGCGAAGCTGTGGCACGACCAGGGCGCCTACATCCGCACGCACGGCGCGCGGGTGCCGGACATGGCCATGGGAACGCTGATCGGGGGCTACCACGTCCCTGCCTACCGGGCGGTGGGCCATATCCGCCTCACCAACAAGACGCCCGCGGCCACGTATCGGTCGCCCGGTCGCTTCGAGTCCACCTACGCCTGCGAGCGGCTGATGGACGCGGTCGCCGAGCGGTTCGGGCTGTCGCCGATCGAGGTGCGCCGGCGCAACCTGATCCGTCGCGACCAGTACCCCTATCCGCGCCCGATGGAGATCCTCGACCATCCGGTCGAGCTCGACTCGGGCGATTTCCCGAGGCTGCTCGACCGCACGCTCGAGCACCTGCGCTGGGACGATCTGCAGGCCGAGATCGCGCGTCGCCGCGACGCGGGCGAATGCGTCGGCGTGGGCATGGGCTTCTTCATGGAGAAGAGCGGCCTGGGGCCGGTGGACGGGGCGAAGGTGAACGTGGACACCCGCGGCAAGGTGCAGGTGGTCACCGGCTCCTCGTCGATCGGGCAGGGCGTGGAGACGGTCATGGCGCAGATCTGCGCCGATGCGCTGGGCGTCGACTACGCGGACGTGAAGGTGATCCACGGGCGCACCGACATGATCGACTACGGCATCGGCGCCCACGCCTCTCGGGCGACCGTGATGACCGGAGGCGCGACGCGGATGGCCGCGCTCAACGTGCGTCGCAAGGCGCTGGAGTTCGCGGCGGCCCACATGATCGAGGCCCCGATCGAGGTGCTCGACATCGTCGACGGCAAGGTCGTTCGCACCGATCGCCCCGGGGAGCCAGGCATCCCGCTGGGTCGGGTGGCGGCGGCACTCGCGCCCAGCCCGGAGGTCGTGGCCTTCGGCATCCCCGGCCTCACCGCCGAGGGCTGGTTCGAGACGGCGGGGCTCACCCACCCGTACGGCATCCATACGGCAGTGGTGAAGGTCGATCCGGACACCGGTGGCGTCACCGTCGAGCGCTTCCACGTCGCCTACGACATCGGCTGTGCGATCAACCCGATGCTGGTCGAGGGCCAGATCGTCGGCGGGGTCGCGCAGGGTCTGGGAGGCGCGCTGCTCGAGGAATTCGTCTACGACGAACGCGGCGAGCCGCTGTCGGTCACGTTCGCCGACTACCTGATGCCCACCGCGCGCGAAATGCCGCCCGTCGAGGTCCTGCTCACCGAGGATGCGCCCAGCCCGAACAACGCCCTGGGCATGAAGGGGGCGGGCGAGGCGGGCATCACGGGCGTGGGCGCGGCGATCGCCGCGGCCATCGACGATGCGATCGGCAAGCCGGGCGCGATCCGCGAGCTGCCGGTGACGCCCCAGCGCCTGCGCGCGATCCTCGCCGGGCGTCCGGCCGGCGCCTGAGTCCCGTTCGCGCGAGGGCTGCAGCCGCGCGGGCCTGTCGTTGTCCGTTGTCCATTGTCCTGGCCGGGCGTCCGCGACCACGGGTGCCGCGGTCGCGTTAAAGTGCGCCCATCGCCTCCCTCAGGAGTCCCACCATGCCGTCCGTGATCACCCGTCCCCGCACCGCGGCCTGCGCAGTGGCCGCCGCCGGCCTGGCCGTGCTGGCGAGCCCGCTGCTCGCGCAGGGCTGGCCCGCGAAGCCGATTCGCATGGTCGTGCCGTTTCCGGTCGGCGGCGGTTCCGATTCCACCGCGCGCATCCTCGGCCAGCGACTGACCGACCGGTTGCGCCAGCAGATCGTGATCGAGAACCGGACGGGCGCGGGCGGCGCGATCGGCACGGAGTTCGCCGCGCGCGCGGCTCCCGACGGCTACACCATCCTGCTCGGATCGGCCTCGGAGATCGTCATGCTGCCCGCGGTCGCCACCGGGCTCAGCTTCGATCCGCTGCGCGATTTCGTCGCGGTGGCCCGCGTGGCCGACGTGCCCCTGCTGCTGGTCACGCACCCCTCGCTGCCGGTGGCCTCGGTGAAGGACCTGATCGCCCTCGCGCGCAAGCGTCCCGGCGACATCAACTACGGGTCGGCCGGCAACGGGTCCACCTCGCACCTGTCGATGGCGCTGTTCAACTCGCTGACCGGCACGAAGATGGTCCACGTGCCCTACAAGGGCAGCGTCCAGGCGACCACCGACCTGGTCGGAGGCAGCCTGCAGGCCGGCACCAACACGATGCCCGCGTCCCTGCCGTTCGTGCGCGCGGGCAAGCTGCGCGCGCTGGCGATCACCACCCCGCGCCGCTCGCCGCTGCTGCCCGACGTGCCCACGCTGTCCGAGGCGGGCGTGCCGGGCTACGAGGTCACGCTGTGGACGGGGGTCTTCACGCCCACCGGGACCCCGAAGGACGTCGTCGCCCTGCTGCAGCGGGAGATCGAGTCGGTGCTGCAGCAGGCCGATGCGCGCGAGGCGCTCGCCAAGCTCGGCTCCGAGGCGAACTTCTCCGGGGTCGAGGCCTTCACCGCCTTCGTGCGGGCCGATCACGCGCGCTGGGTGAAGCTCACCCGCGAGGCCGGCATCCGGCTCGACCAGCAGTGATCGCGCCCGCGCGCCGGTCCCGCGAGGAGACGCCGACCCGATGAAGCCGCCGCCGTTCCGCTACCACGATCCCGACTCGGTGGAGGAGGCGATCGGCCTGCTCGGTCGCCTCGAGAACGCCCGGCTGCTCGCCGGGGGACAGTCGCTGATGCCCATGCTCAACATGCGCTTCGTGCTGCCCGACCACCTGATCGACCTCGCGCGGGTGGAGGCGCTGCGCGGGGTGCGCCTCGAAGCCGATCGCGCGCGCATCGGCGCGATGACCGTGCAGCGCGATCTCGAACGCGATGCGGCGCTCGCCGAGCGCCTGCCGCTGGTGGCCGAGGCCCTGCGCTGGGTGGGACATCGCCAGACGCGCAATCGCGGCACGCTGGGCGGCTCGCTCTGCCACCTCGATCCGGCGGCGGAACTCCCGGCGGTATGTGCAGTACTCGACGCGGTGGTGCGCGTGCGCGGACCCGGCGGCGAGCGCCAGCTGGCATTCGCCGATTTCCCGCTGGGCTACATGACCCCTGCGATCGAACCCGACGAGATGCTCGTCGGCGTGGAGCTTCCGCTATGGCCGCGCGGTCACGGCCACGGGTTCGCGGAGTTCGCCCGGCGCCACGGCGACTACGCGATCGCACTGGCCGCCGTTCAGCTTGCGCTCGATGCCTCGGGCCGCATCGCGCGCGCTGCCGTGGCGATCGGCGGCGTCGGCCCCGCGCCGGTACGGGTACAGGCCGCCGAGCGGGCGCTGCTGGGCGAGGCGCCCACGGACGCGGTGCTCGCGGCGGCGGCGGCGGCCTGCCGCGAGGTCGAGGCCATGGACGACGTGCAGGTGCCCGGCACCTATCGACGACAGCTCGCGGGCGTGATGGCGCGACGGGCGCTGGCCGATGCCGTCGCGCGCGCGAGCGCGCAGGGGACATGATGGACTCGACGGAACAGACGCGCGACATCGCGCTGGAGGTCAACGGGCGAGCGGTCGCCGAGCAGGTGCCGGTCAGGCTCACGCTCGCCGATTTCCTGCGCCAGCAACTCGGTCTCACCGGCACCCACCTCGGCTGCGAGCACGGCGTGTGCGGCGCCTGCACGGTGCTGGTCGACGGGCGCAGCGCGCGCGCCTGCCTGATGCTCGCGGTGCAGGCCGATGGCCGCACGGTCACCACGGTCGAGGGCCTGGCGCCGGCCGACGGCCCGCTGCACCCGCTGCAGCAGGCCTTCCACGAGTGCCATGGACTGCAGTGCGGCTTCTGCACCCCCGGCATGCTGACCACGCTGGCCGAACTGCTGGCCGAGTGTCCGCGGCCGACCGAGGACGAGGTGCGCGTGGCGATCTCCGGGAACCTCTGCCGCTGCACCGGCTACCAGGCCATCGTCGATGCCGCCCTGCTGGCTGCGCGGCGCATGGCGGGCGACGCGGAGGCCGCATGAGCGATTCGCTGATCGGCGCCCGGGTGCTGCGGCTCGAGGACGAGGCGCTGCTGCGAGGGCAGGGCCGCTACGTGGACGACATCCGCATGCCCGGCCTGCTGCACGCGGCCTTCGTGCGCAGTCCCCACGGCCATGCGGTCGTCCGCGGCATCGACGCCGCGGCCGCGCTGGCGATGCCGGGCG
>CAIKXV010000160.1 GCA_903831455.1 uncultured Pseudomonadota bacterium
GATCTGGTCGCACTCGCGCGCAAGACCGGCGGTGGCCTCGACTACGGCTCGCCCGGGGTCGGCACGACCGCGCAGCTGACGGTCGAACTGATCGCGCGCTCGGCAGGCGCGCCCCTGAACCACGTACCGTTCAAGAGTCCGCAGCAGGCCATGGTGGAAACGCTGGCCGGTCGGATTCCGGTGTCGATCTCCGGCGTCTCGAACTCGCTCCCGCATGTGAAGGCGGGGCGGATCGTGCCGCTGCTGGTCACCGACGCTCGCCGCCATCCGCTCTATCCGGACGTGCCCTCGGTCACCGAGGCGGGAATCCCCGAGGCTGCGCTGTCGGTGTGGTTCGGCGTCTATTCGACGGGCGGGACGCCCGGGGCGATCCTCACGCGACTCAACGCCGAGATCAACGCCGCGCTCAGGCAGGCCGACATGGCGGCGAAACTGGCCGCGCAGGGCTTCGATCCGATGGGTGGCCCGGCGAGCCGCCTCGCCGACCTGCAGCGGCGCGAGCGGCCGATCTACGCGAAGGTGATCCGGGACGCTGGCATGAAGGTGGAGTAGCGACACGGCCGGTGTTCCGGCCGGCAGCATGCGCGGATCGTCCGGTCGCGACCGTGCAACGCCCGCGCTGTTCTTCGGCGGCCCGCTGGCTCAGCGCGGTCGCAACCCCAGCATCGCCAGCATCGCCCGACCCGCCGCGCCGTAGGGGTTGGCGGCCGTCTCGCCGATCTCGAAGTGGTTGTAGCCCTCGGCCATCTCCAGCGTCACCGGCTTGCCGGCGGCCGCGAGCGCGGCGGCGAAGTCGCGCGACTGGCGCTGGAACTCCGGGGACTCCAGCGACCCGTACACCATCGCGATCGGAGCGTTGATCCGGTGCAGGTGGCGCATCGCCGAGAGCTCGTGCTCCATCTCGTCGGTGAAGTTCACGTAGGCGCCGCGCTTGGACAGACGCGGGCCGCGCAGGTCGTACATCCCGCTCTGCAGCACGTAGCCCTTGACCAGGTCGGCCGGCAGGCCGTGCTCGCCCGCCCAGTCGGTGATCGCGAGGCAGCCGGCCAGGTGCGCGCCAGAAGAGCGTGCGCTCACATACAGCCGGTTCCTGTCGCCTCCGAAGCTCTCGGCGTTCTGGTAGGCCCAGATCACCGAGCGGCGCACCTGGTCGACCATCGGGAACAGGCTACCCCCGACGTCCTGTACCGGCGAGAAGTCCGGCACCAGCAGGTGGGCGCCAGCCCGGGTCACCATCTCGGCCGGATAGCCATGATCGCGCGCCACATGCGCCTTCCAGGCCCCGCCATGGATGTAGAACAGGATCGGCGCGTTCGGCTCGGAGGTCCGGTAGATATCCATGCCTTCGACCGGCGCGGGCCCGTAGGCCACGCGCGTCGGCGCGCCGATGCGCTGGCGGGTGGTCTCGCTCAGCGCCGCGAGCCGCGCGTTCACCAGCTTCGAGTTCGGCGCCCAGACCTGCTGGTCGTAGGCATCGTCCAGAGCCTTCTGGTCCAGATCGAGGTAGACCTTCCCGGACATCGCGAGCCTCCTTTCCCGGCATCGACGGCAGGACGCGATCCTAGCACCCGGAGGTCAGGTGGCTGGCCGGGCCGCCCGGGACGGCACGGGCCGGGCCGTGACATCGCCCAGGCCGCGGCCCCGCGCCGATCGGTCCGACCGCGCGCGGTTCGTGTCGGCCGACGGCCGGTTTTCGCGGGGGGAAAGCGGTTATCATCGACGGGCTGCGCGCCCGTAGCTCAGCTGGATAGAGTGCAGGCCTCCGAAGCCTGAGGTCGTGGGTTCGAATCCCGCCGGGCGCGCCATTCGGACACGACCACCCAGCCGCCCGCGCGTGGCCGGGGTCGCACGCGGGCACCTGCCGTTCGCGGCCGGACGCCCCCCGCCCACCCGGGGCTGCCTGACACCGCAGGCCGCGCCGGAGGCTTGCCCGGAGGGCGCTCGCCCTCCCGCCATCCTGCGAGGACAGCATGAGCTACGTGATCGAAGCGCCCAAGGTCGTCACCCTGCCGGTCGAGGGCGAGATCGCCGCCTTCCCGGTGCGTCGCATCTACTGCGTCGGCCGCAACTACGCGGACCACGCCCGCGAGATGGGCCACGATCCGGACCGCGAGCCGCCGTTCTTCTTCCAGAAGCCCACCGACGCGATCGTCCCCAACGGCGCCACACTGCCCTTCCCGGTGGCCACGAAGGACCTGCACCACGAGATCGAACTGGTGGTGGCACTCGGCAAGGGCGGCAGGAACATCCCGGTCGAGCGCGCGCTCGACCTGGTCTACGGCTACGGCGTGGGGCTCGACATGACCCGTCGCGACCTGCAGGGCGAGGCGAAGAAGATGGGCCGCCCGTGGGAGATGGGCAAGGGGTTCGACCAGTCCGCGCCGTGCACCGCGTTGAAGACCGTGGCCAAGGTCGGCCACCCGGCCAGCGGCGCCATCTGGCTCAAGGTCAACGGCACCGTCAAGCAGAAGGGCGACCTCAACCAGCACATCTGGAACACCCAGGAGACGATCGCCTACCTCTCGAACCTGGTCGAACTCTTCCCCGGCGACATCATCATGATGGGCACGCCCGCCGGTGTCGGCCCCTGCTTCCCCGGCGACCACCTCGAAGGCCACGTCGACGGCGTGGGCGACCTGACCCTCACCTACCTGAAGTGACCGCACCCGCGGCGCCTGCCCGCCGAGGGTGAGCGCCGCGCACAGGCTCGACCCCGCCGGCACGCCGCGAGCGCGGGTGCACGGGTGGTGCGGAAGACCATCGCGCCCGCGGACCGCGGCACCGACTGCGGCGCCCCGCGCAACGCGACTCCCCCCGATCGTCGTTCCCTCAGGATGCGCTGCGCGCGAGCCATGAATCCCACCCGGCGCCGCACGGCACCGGACCCAACCGCATCGATCGCACTGGAGCCAGCCATGAAGCAGGTCAAGCTTGGAAAACAGGGCCTCACCGTTCCCGCCATCGGCCTGGGCTGCATGGGGATGTCCATCTCCTACGGCACGCCCGATGACGCCGAGTCGATCGCCACGATGCACCGGGCGCTCGACCTGGGCTGCAACCTGCTCGTCACCTCGGATGCCTACGGCAACGGCGTGAACGAGGAACTGGTGGCCAAGGCCATCGCCGGTCGCCGCCGCGACTACCTGGTGTGCACGAAGTTCGGCAACCTGATGGGCGGGGGCGGCGTCAACGGCCGTCCCGAGTACGCGGTCGAAGCCTGCGAGAAGAGCCTCAAGCGCCTGGGCGTGGACGAGATCGACATCTACGGCCTGCACCGGGTCGACCCCGCCGTGCCGATCGAGGAGACGGTGGGCGCGATGGCCCGCCTGCAGGAGCAGGGCAAGGTGCGCTACCTCGTGATCTCCGAGGCCGGCCCCGAGACCCTGCGCCGTGCGATGACCGCCGCCACCATCGACGTGTGCGAGACCGAGTACTCCCTGTGGTCGCGTGACGCCGAGACCGGCGGACTGCTGGCCGCCTGCCGCGAACTGGGCGTGGGCTACATGGCCTACGCGCCGCTGGGCCGCGGCTTCCTGTCGGCGAAGATCAAGTCGCTGGACGACCTGATCGAGAAGGACCGTCGTCGCCAGCATCCGCGCTACCTGCCGGAGAACATCGAGAAGAACGTCGCGCTGCTGGCCCCGATCGAGCGCATCGCCGCGGCCCACGGCGCCACGCCGGCCCAGGTGGCGATCGCCTGGGTGATGGCGCAGGGCGACTTCATCGTGCCGATCCCCGGCACCAAGCGCCGCACCTATCTCGAGGAGAACCTCGGCGCGGCGAACGTCACGCTGTCGGCGGCCGAAGTGGCCGAACTCGCCGAGGTGTTCAAGCCGGGCGCCGCTGCGGGCACGCGCTACCCGGACGCGCAGCTCAAGGGCGTGATGGTCTGACCCGCGCCCGGGGCCGGGCGCATGCCCGGCTTCCGGGGTCGGACGAGGGCGCTCGACCGCCGGTGCGCACGCGCCGCTCGAGCCCCAGGGTACGGGGCGCACGCTGCCCCCACCCGCACCGGCGTGAACGAGCCGCCGGTGCAGCCCGCGCTCAGCGCCCCTCGAAGTTCGCCTTGCGCTTCTCGAGGAAGGCGCCCATGCCTTCCTTCTGGTCGTGCGTGGAGAAGGCGAGCTGGATCGCCTTGGCCTCCAGCATCAGCCCCGAGGCGAGCGACATGTCCTGCCCGCCGAGCACGCACTCCTTGATCTGGCGCGCGGAGATCGGCGGCAGTTCGCTGATCTGCGTGGCGAGCGCCAGCGCGCGTGCCTCGACCTCGGCGTCGGGCACCACCTCGCTCACCAGGCCCATCGCGTCGGCGTCCTGCGCGCTCACGAGATCGCCGGTGAGCAGCATCTTCATCGCCTTGAACTTGCCCACCGCGCGCGGCAGGCGCTGCGTGCCGCCACCGCCGGGAATGATGCCGATGCGGATCTCGGGCTGTCCGAAGCGGGCGGTGTCGCCGGCCACGATGATGTCCGCATGCATCGCCAGTTCGCATCCGCCGCCCAGCGCGAAGCCGCGCACCGCGGCGATCACCGGCTTGGGGCAGGCGGAGATCTGCTGCCACAGCGCGAGCGAATTGCGACGCATCATCTCCACCGAATCGGCGTCGGCCATCTCGCGGATGTCGGCGCCTGCGGCGAACGCCTTCTCGCTGCCGGCGAGGATCACGCAGCGCACCTCGGGGTCGGCGGTCGCCTCGGTCACGTGGGCGCCGATCAGCCGGCGCACTTCCATGTTGAGGGCGTTGCGCGCCTCGGGCCGATGGATGCGGATGCGGACCACGTGCGGCGCGGGACGCTCGAGCAGGACCGGGGTATCGGCCATGGGGTCTCTCCTGGGCAGTAGCAGTAACAGTGGCGGCAGCGGCAGCGGCGCCGCGGGTTCGGTCGCGAGCCGACCTCGATTATCCGTCAATCGCCTCGCGAGGCGATCCTGCCCGTCCGCTTCGCGGGCCGGTCGCATCGGGCAGCCGTGAAGGCCCGGCCTGCCAGCCGAATAGCGAGCGCGCCTCGCGGCGCGCACGCGCGCTGCGAGACCGGGTCGGCGGGCGCTCGATCCGCGAGCGGCCACACGACGCGCAGCGCCACGGTCGTCACCTGCGGGGGACCCTGCGCGACACTCGCGCGAACCCGGAACACGAAGCCTCGGGGCGAGGGGCGACCTCCCGCCCCCGAGGCGCGCGAACACGCGCTGCCGCGTTCGCGCTACTGATCGATCCTCACGCCCGCGGCCTTCACCAGCTTCGCGAACCGCGGGATCTCGGCGCGGATCACGGCAGCGAACTCCTCCGGGGTGGTGTGGCGCGGCTCGGCACCCACCGCCTCGAAGCGCTCGCGCACCTCGGGGAGCTTGAGCGTGCGACCGAGCTCGGCGTTGAGCCGATCGATGATCGGGCGCGGCGTGGCCGCCGGAGCCATCAGGCCCCACCAGGTCGAGAAGTCGAATCCGGGCAGGCCGGACTCGGCCAGCGTCGGTACATCGGGCATCAGCGCCGAGCGGCGCGCGGAGGTCACCGCCAGCAGCCGCATGCGTCCGCTCTTCACGAAGTTCATCACCGGCGGGGCGGAGTCGAACATGAACGACACCTGCCCGGCCATCAGGTCGATGCCGGCGGGCGAACTGCCCTTGTAGGGCACGTGCACCGTCTTCACGCCCGCGGCGAGGTTGAACTGCTCGCCGGCCAGATGCTGGATGCTGCCCGGCCCGACCGAGGCGAAGTTCATCTCGCCCGGGCGCGAGCGCGCAAGCGCGACCAGGTCCTTCACGCTCTTCACCGGCAGCGCAGGATGCACCACCAGCAGGTTGGGGCCGGTGGCGATCAGCGATACCGGCGCGAAGTCCCGCACCGGGTCATAGGGCAGCTTGGCGAACAGCGAGGGCGAGATCGACACCGCGACGATCTGCGCGAGGTAGATCGTGTAGCCGTCGGCGGGCGCGCGCGCGACGAACTCGGCCGCGATGTTGCCCGAGGCGCCGGGGCGGTTCTCGATCACCACCGGCTGGCCGAGGAACTCCTGCATGCGCGCGGCGACGATGCGTCCCAGGATGTCCGAGCCGCCGCCGGGCGGAAAGCCGAGCACGAAGCGCACCGTCTTGGCCGGCCACGCCTGCGCGTGCGCGGTCGTGGCCAGCGGGCCCGGCGCCGCGAATGCGAGGGCCGCCGCGCCGGCGACGAGCGCAACGCGACCGAGGCCCGCTCGCCCCTTCGGGGCACCCGGGCTCGCGCCCGCGAGGGCACCGGGGATTTCGCGACCACCGGCCGCGAAGGATGTCGCATGGATGCGCTTGACGTGTCGAACGCTCATGTAAGGGTCTCCCTGTAGGACGCACACTGTACGCCGCTCGACGATACGACGACTCGGGCGCGTGGATGAACGGACACGAGCAAGTTCCGTTCCCTGTCCGCTTGTGCCCGCTCGATCCGCCGGCCCTGTGATCACGCAAGGCGGCCCGCCGCGCACGCGATCAGGCCTGCGCGCGAATCCCCCGGCGGGCGGCGCCCCCCGCCCACGCCTCGGGCAGCGTGCGCGCATTCGAGGTCGTGAGCCAGATCCGGTACAGGTGCCGGCGCAGCGCTGGATCGGCGTGATCGGTGAAGCCGGTGCGGTCGTGCAGCACCGCGTAATTGCTGATGAACTGCAGGTCGCCGGGCTCGAAGTCCACCTCGAGGCGGAACTCCTCGGCCAGCGCCTCCACCATCGCCAGCGCCTCGCGCTGCACGTCGGTGAGCGGCTCGCCGGTCAGGCGTTGCGCGCTCTCGATGAGGCTCGCCGAGAACCGGCAGGACAACCGCCCCTCGTGCCAGGCGAACACCGGCTCGCTGTACCAGCCACGCTCGCCCGCCGGCTGCTCGCCGCGCCAGTCGAGGTTGAACCGGCCGTAGAGCACGCCCAGGTACCAGGGCGCGCGCTCGAGCAGCGCGTTGTGGATGGCCGCGGAGCTCGCGATCATGCTCACCCCGCCCTCGCGCGAAGGGCGCACGCAGGCAAGCCCCACCACGTCGGCGCCGATGTCGGTGTGGAAGCGCTGGCGCAGGTTGGTCTGGTAGAGCCGGGTGCGGCCGTCGGCCATGTCCCGACCCTCGTCGCGCACGTGGCCGAGCAGGTCGCCGGCCGCGTTCTGCGGGATGGCGCGCCCCAGGTGCGTGGACACGCCCCAGAAGATGCGGGCGAAGTCATCCGCGTCGTAGCGCGCGACATCGATGCCGCGGATCTGCGCGAAGCCGCGTCCGTGCTCGAGTTCGTCGGCGATGCGGGCGAAGGTCGCCTCGAGCGAGGGCAGGGAGAAGTCCTCGCGGGTGATCTGCGTGAGCGCTCGACCTTCGCGCCGTACCTTCGCGAGCGCGCGGTCGATGTCGGCGACGGTATCGGCATCCAGCCGCCACACCCAGTCCCGCGGCCCCGAGGCGAGTTCGGCCCCGTGCCACACGCTGCGCCCCACCAGCGGCCGGGTGAGCAGCGTGGCGGGCGGCACGGCGGTGGGCGCATCCATCGCGAGAGGACTCCGGCCGCGTTCAGGCCTTGTTCGACAGGGTCGACTTCCCGTAGGAGCGCGGATCGCGCGGCTGCCAGCGCCCCCCGTCGACCAGCGTGAGGAAGTCCAGCACCAGCCGGTTGAAACAGTCGGGATCCTCCAGGTTCACCGCGTGGCCGGTGTTGGCCATCACGGTGAGCCCGCATCCGGGGATCACCCGCTTCATGAAGATGCCGGGCTCGAGGCAGTTGTCGTCCTCGTCGCCGGTGATCACGTGGGTGGGCACCCGCATCTCGCGCAGCTGGGGCTCCAGCGTCTGGATCGCGTCGCGCCGACGCATGAAGCCGCGCAGGGTGTTGGCCGAGCCCTGCGCGCTGTGGCCGGCGAACTGCTGGCGGAACTCCTCGAACCCGCGCGGATCCTTGTTGAGGTGCTGCACGCGCGCCGGCCCGATCGCGTAGTCGCGGATGCCGCGCTCCATCCCCTCGGTCTCCAGCTGGGTGGCGAAGGCGTCGGTGTCGCGGTGGAACTGCGCGCGCTTGTCCGGGTCGGAGCCGAAGCCCGCGCCGCACACGGTGAGCGAGAGCGCGTGCTGCGGGTGGCGGATGCCGAAGTGGATGGCCGCGTAGCCGCCCATCGACAGGCCGACGATGTGCGCGCGCTCGACGCCCGCCGCCTTCATGATCACCAGGATGTCGTCGGCCGCCTGTTCCTGCGAGTGCTGCTCGAACGAGGTGCTGACGTCCGAAGGCGGATAGCCGCGCGCGTTGTAGGTGATGCAGCGATAGCGACGACCGAGGAATCGCACCTGGGGCTCCCAGCTGCGCAGGTCGCCGGCGAACTCGTGCACGAACACGATCGGCGTGCCGCTGCCGGTCTCCTCCCAGTAGAGTTTCAATCCGTCGACGGTGGCGTAGGGCATCGCAGGCTCCGCAGGGCAGTGAACGGTGATGGCGCGGGCCGCATCCGGCCCGCCGAACGCGAAGTATGCGCGGGTGCGGGCGGGTCTGCCGGGACGGACCCATCGACCGGCCCGAGGGCACGCGACGAACCGGCGCGGCCCCGCGGGCCCGTCGGTCATGGCATCCTGAGCGCCCGCGGCCGGCGCGGTCACCCGACCCCGGCTCTACAGGAGATTCCCATGCGGCAACGGCAGCAACACGCGATCGCGCGCGGTCGCACGGGCGCAGCCCTCCTCGGCGTGATCACGACGGCGCTGGCGGGCGGCGCACTGGCGCAGGACGCATGGCCCCAGCGCAACGTACGGATGATCGTGCCCTTCTCGGCCGGGGGCGCCTCGGACGGACCGGCGCGCATCTACGCGGCCGAGATGACCCGCCTGCTCGGCCAGACCATGGTGGTGGAGAACCGTCCCGGGGCGGGCTCGGTCCTGGGCGCGGAGATCGTGGCCAAGGCCGCGCCCGACGGCTACACCACCTTCATGATCAGCAA
>CAIKXV010000161.1 GCA_903831455.1 uncultured Pseudomonadota bacterium
CGCCCGCCTGCCCGGGGTGCAGCAGCACGTAGCCGGCCAGGGCCGCCTCCGAGGGCATCGGAAGCACCGTGGCGGCGAGGAAGGCGACCGCGGCGACCGACCACAGTCCGCCTTCGGCCGAGACGATCCAGTCACTCATCGGCGCAGGGGTGCCCGTCGGGTGGATCGGGCCTCGGGGATTCCGTCCGCCGGCGACCCGCGAGGCGGGTGGCGCACGCTCACGCGCGCCACCCGCCGGAACCGGTGCACCTCAGGACGACCGGCCCCCGGCCGCGCGCGCCTTCATCGACTCGGCGAGCTCTCCGTGCTGCACGTGCAGGGTGAGCAGCCAGCGCTGTCCTCCGGACATGAAGCCGATGTAGTGCCCGAGTTCCACGAGTTCGGGCTCGGTGAAGTGGCGATGCAGTTCCTCCCACATCGCGTCGTCCGCATGCAGCGGATTGCCGATGATCGCGTCGCAGTAACGCAGGGCGATCTTCTCGCGATCGGTGAACTGGTCCGACCCGAGGTAGGACTGCTCGCCGTCGAGCAGGGACATCCGGTGCCCCGGTACCCGCACGAACTGTGCGGTGTTCATGTTCCCTCAGTAATGGCAGTCGGTACTGAACATCCGACCCCAGGAGGTGGCGATGCGCGCGCGCATGAGCTCGCGCAGGTCCTGCGGCAGCACGCCCTCGTTGCGCATGGTGCGGATCAGTTGCGTGAACGAGCGCATCACCACCTTGTTGTGCGCGCGGATCGCCTGGTTCTCCGGACCGGGGCTGCCGGTGTCGATGGCGTCCTGCAGCCACTGGTTCATTTCGGGGTCGTCCACCTGGTCGGGGTGGAGGTAACTGATGCGCGCCATCGCGGTGGCTCCTCTGGGTCTTGTTCCGTTTCTCGGGGACGGTGACCATCGGTCGGTGCACCCGCCCATGACGGGCGTGCGCAGGACCGATCCGGCATGCTACCGTGCCCGGATCGGCAAGACAAAACACCGGCGGCCAGGCGGACCGTCGGGACCGGAGGGGTCCGCATGCTCTACAGGGGTGGGTACGGAGTGGGCGCAGCGGCGCTGGCCGCGCTGGTGGCGCTCACCTCCCTGCCGTCGCTCGCGGCCGAGCGCGCGCTCGAGCAGTGGCCGGTGAAGCCGGTTCGCGTGCTCGTGGGGCAGGAGGCGGGCAGTGCGCTCGACAACGCGGTGCGCACGCTGGCCCCGGCGCTGGGCGAGGCGCTCGGCCAGCCGCTGGTGCTGGACAACCGGCCCGGGCTGGGCGGCATGATCGCGATGCAGGTCGCGCTCAACGCCACGCCGGATGGCTACACGCTGGTCAATGCGGGCACGCCGCAGATGATCGCCCCGCACACGTTCCGGCGCATGAGCTACGACTTCCAGCGCGACTTCCTGCCGATCGCGAGGCTGACCGTCACGCAGAACGTGCTCGTGGTGCCGGCATCGGTGCCGGCGGGAGATGTCCGCGCGCTCGTCGACTGGCTGCGGTCGCGTCCCGGGCACTGGAACATGGCCTCGGCCGGCATCGGCTCGGCCAGCCACCTGGCCGGCATGCTGTTCAACACGATGACGGCCGTGCAGGCGGTGCACGTGCCCTACAAGGGCGGTGCCGCGGCGATCGGCGCGCTGCTCTCGGGCGATGCGCAGTACATGATCACGCCGCTGGCCGCGGCCATCGGGCAGGTGCGGGGCGGCAAGCTTCGCGCGCTGGCGGTGGCGGGCGAGGCGCGCGCGCCGCAGTTGCCCGACGTGCCCACGTTGCACGAGGCCGGGGTCAAGGGCTATCGCGGCAGCGGCTGGAACGGGCTGTTCGCGCCAAGGGGCGTTCCATCGGCGGTGGTGACGCGAGCGGCGGCCGCGAGCGTGGCGGCGCTGTCCCGGCCCGCCGTGCGCGAACAGTTGCAGCAGGCGGGCGTCGAGGCCGGTCCGCTGGTCGGCGCCGAACTCGAGACGTTCATGCGCGAGGAACGTGCGCGCTTCGCCGCCGCCGCCAGGGCAGCCGATCTCAGGCCCGAGTAGCAGGGCACCCCGTCCTCGACGGTCCAGCCGCCCGCGCAGGGCCGCACCCCCCACCGGCTGCGCATTGCCGATCGGCGCCTCGCGCGGCGCTGGCCCGATACCCGCGCCGATCGGCTGCCGAGGGCCCGCATGCGTGCGGGCGCGCCGCCGACGCGTTCGGGCCTGGCGCGGGACTGTTCCAGGAGGGCCCATGGCCCTAGAATGCCCGCGGTGGAAGCCAAGGCCTGCCACGGCGGCGTGACCGCCGACGCCCCCCGACGCGATCTTTGCACCGACTGCGGAGTATCGCGCACGGCCGAGCCGCGGCGCTGCGGTCGCGCTTGCCAGTTCATCCGGCCCGACTACCCGGCCCTCGAGGCGCAGGTGCACGGACGCGCGCGCGATCCCGCGCGTGCCGACGAGCTGCACTTCGGTCCGATGCGGCGGATGCTGCGCGCTTCGCTCGCACCCGCACTGCCCGGGGCCCAGTGGAGCGGGATCGCCACCCGCCTGGGCGAGCGCCTGCTGGAGACGGGCGCGGTGGATGCGGTGCTGGGCATGGGCAGCGATCCGGACGATCGCTGGCGGCCGGTGCCCCGCATGGTCACGCGCGCGCAGGACATCGCCCAGTTGCGCGGGATGAAGATGGGCCACGCGCCGCTGCTCGCGCTGCTCGAGCCGGCGCGCGATGCGGGGCTGCGTCGCCTGGCCGTGATCGGCATTCCGTGCCAGGTGTACGCGTTGCGCGCGCTCGAGCGCGAGTTCGGACTGGAGCGGCTGTATGTCATCGGCACGCCCTGCTCGGACAACACGACCACGGACCGTTTCCACGAATTCCTCGACCTCGTGGCCCGCGAGGTCGACTGCGCGCCGGCCGACATCACCTACCTCGAGTTTCGCGCGGACTATCATGTGGAACTGCGCTTCGCCGATGGACGGGTACGCGCCATCCCGTTCCTGATGCTGCCCCTGTCGACGCTGCCGGCCGATTTCTTTCCGCTCACCTGCCGCACCTGCGTCGACTACACCAACGTGCTGGCCGACCTGACGGTCGGCTACATGGGCGGCGAGGGCGAGCAGTGGCTGATCGTGAGGAATGCCCGGGGCGAGGAACTGGTGGCGCTGCTCGGCGACGAACTGCGCGCGCGCGAGCCGGGCAGTCGTGGCGATCGGCGCGGTCCGGTGCGAGGCTTCCTCGCCAACGTCGAGCGCGCCGCGGGCGGCTTGCCGCTGCGGCGCATGCCGAGGTGGCTGCGTCCGATCGTGGGCTGGCTGATGCCGAAGGTCGGTCCGCGCGGACTCGAATTCGCGCGGGCCCGGGTCGAGATGAAGGCGCTGGAGAGCGTGGTCCACCTGCGGCGCGAGCAGCCGCGGCGGTTGCGCACGATGCTGCCGGCGCATCTGTGGTCGCTGGTCGCGCCCTACGGACTGTCGCCGCAGCCAGGCGAGAGGCCGGCCGCGCAATCCGCCCGCGACGCCGCGGCGCCGATGCCCGGGACGGCCGGCGACGCGCAGGGCCCCGATGCGCGGCGCAGGCCCGCAGGCCCGAACGGAACCGGATCGCGCTGAGCGCGCCGGCATCGCTCGCATGGCCCGGTCGCGCCAGGGGCCGTTCGCGCGTGCAGGGACCGGGGGGCGTTCAGCCCGCGCGGGCGGCGAACCGCGCCATGACCTCGCGCTCGTAGGCATTGACCGCCTGCACGCTCGGGCGCTGCTGCATGCGCGCGAAATGCGCGCTGCAGGCGGCGAACTCCGACAGGTCGAAGCCGAATTGCCCGGCGCGCCGGAAGCACCAGAAGAAGTAGGCATCCACCGCGGTGAAGTGATCGAAGAACCATTCCCGACCGGCCAGCAGGCCCTCGGCGATCGCGAGGTCCGCCCACAGCGCCTGCTTCGCCACCCGCTGCACCGAGGCATGGGCGGCCGGGTCGTCCGTGTAGTTGCCGGGCCGAGCGTGCGGGGTGAGATGCGGATGGACGGTGGAGGCGAACCAGGCCATCAGCGAGATCGCCCGGTACTCGGCGAGGCCCTCGGTCGGCAGCAGCCGGGCCTGCGGGAAGCGGCGCGCGATGAACTGCTGGATCGCGACGTTCTCGGTGAGTGGCTCGCCGTCGATCACCAGCACCGGTACCTTGCCCTTCGGGTTGATCGAAAGATAGTCCGCGGTCTTCTGTTCCTGGGCGCCCGTGTTGACCTCGCGTACGTCGAAGTCGGCCCCCGCTTCGGTGAGCGTCACGTAGGGCACCAGCGAGCAGGCGTTGGGGGCGTAGAACAGCGTGAGCTTCACCGAGGTCTCCGGGAGTGCGCGAGCGTTCGCGCGGGGCGAGGCCGCAGGGTACGCCGACGCGATCATTCGCGCGAGCGGGCGCGCCTTCGCTTTCGCGCGAACGGGCGCGATTCCCCGCCGCGCGAACGGGCGCGCTTCCCCTCCGCGCGCCCTGCACGACTGGCCTGGCGAGTGGAAGGGGACCCGCGCGATGGCGGGAGCCGGTGGCGATCACGCGGCCGCCCGGTTGCGCGCGTGCCGTCCGCCCGCCCGGCTCGCCCTGCGCTTCGTCGTCATGCCCGGCATCGACCCGCCGCTCCGCAGGCCGTTATCCTGACGCGGGATCATCCTTGACTGGCCACCCCATGCCGCTCACTCGCGCCGATCTCGAAGCCGATCTCCTGCGCCGCAACTACGAGCGCCACCACCCGGGACTCGCGCTGATGCCGCCGGAGGCCTACCACGGTTCCCTGGAGGCCGCCATCGCCGGGGCCGGGGGCGATCTCTGGCTGTTTGCCTACGGCTCGCTCATCTGGAACCCGCTGTTCCATTACGTCGAGCGCAGGGCTGCGGCCGCCACCGGCCTGCATCGTCGCTTCTGCCTGTGGTCCCGGATGGGCCGGGGTACGCCGGAATACCCCGGCCTCATGCTGGCCCTCGACGAAGGGGGGCATTGCGAAGGCTTCGCGTTTCGCATCGACGCCGCCCGGGTGCGGGACGAACTCACGCTGATCTGGCGGCGCGAGATGACGCTGGGCTCCTACGACCCGCGCTTCGTCGAGGTCGCCGACGGGCGGGGACGCAGGCTGCGCGCGCTGACCTTCGTCGCGCGCCCCGGCGTCGAGCACTACGCGGGGCACCTGCCGGAGGCGACCGTCGTCGAGGTGCTGGCGCGAGCCCGCGGACGACTCGGCAGCGCTGCCGACTACCTGTTCGAAACCGCGCGTTGCCTCCGCGACCACCGCATCGACGACCGCGCGCTGTTCGACATCGAGGCGAGGGTGCGCGAGCGGTGTTCGGCGTACGATCCCGGTCTGCGCAACCCGCCCGGAGACCGGCCTTGATCCCACGCCCGCGCCATCCCGCCTTCCTCTCGCCCGACGCGCCGGCAACGGCCCTCGATCGCAGCCCCGGGCCACGACGCCTGCAACGGGCCGGCCCGTGCCTGTTCGCGGCCGGGGCACTTCTGGCGGTGTCCGCGGCGATCGCCCAGGGGGGCGATTTCCCGGTGAAGAGCCTGCGCATCGTCGTGCCCTATGCGCCCGGTGGCGTCGTCGACTACGTCGGCCGCAGCCTCGGGCAGCGGCTCGCCGAGCAGGTGGGCCAGCCCGTGGTCATCGACAACCGCGGGGGTGCCGGCGGCATGGTCGGCACCGAGCTGGCCGCGCGCGCGAGTGCCGACGGCTACACGCTGCTGGTGATGGACCCGGCGATCGTGATCAACCAGAGCCTGCAGCCGAAGCCACCCTACGACGTGCTGCGCGACTTCGTCACCGTCACCGTCGCCACGTCCTCGCCGCTGGTGCTGGCCATCAACCCGAAGGTCCCGGCGCGCAGCGTCCAGGAACTGGTCGCCGCCGCCAGGGCCAAGCCCGGGAGCCTCGCCTTCGCCTCGGCGGGCGTCGGTACCACGCCCCACATGGCGGGCGAGTTCTTCAAGTCGCGCATCGCGCAGAACATCGTGCACGTGCCCTACAAGGGCAGCGGACCCGCGATGCAGGACCTGGTCGGCGGCAACGTGCAGCTCACCTTCTCGTCGATCGCCGCGGCCATACCGTTCATCCGCGAGGGACGGCTCGTCGGCCTGGCGACGACCGGCGCGAAGCGGGTGCCTGCGCTGGCCGACCTGCCGACGATGGTCGAGGCGGGTTTCGCCGGCTTCGAGGTCGAACTCTGGCAGGGGGTGTTCGTGCCGGCCGGCACGCCGGCACCCGTGGTCGCCCGCCTGCACTCGGAGGTCGTGCGCGCGCTGCAGTCGGCGGACCTGCGTGCCGCGCTGGCGAAGGTGGGCAACGATCCGGTCGGCAACGCGCAGCCGGCGGCGGCCGCCTTCGTTCGCGCCGAACTCGCGAAGTGGGCGAAGCTCGTCAAGGACGCGGGCATCCGCCCCGAGTGAGCGCACGGCGGGGCTGCCGCGTGCGTGGCGCGGCCGGGCGCAGCGGTGGCGCTGGCCGGGCCATCGCGAGGCTGCCGCACCGGCACCGACGACCGGGGCCTTCGCTGCGCGAATCGCGCGGGGCGACGTGCAGCGATGCACGCCCGCGACCCTGAACGACACACGTGGCCCGTGGAACGGGCGGGGAGAACGACATGACGAACCAGGCGGATGCCACGCGACGCGTGGCCCTCGTGACCGGGGCGGGCAGCGGCATCGGCCGCGCCTCCTCGCTTGCCCTGCTGCGCGATGGCTGGCACGTGGCGCTGGCCGGACGTCGGGCCGAGGCGCTGGAAGAGGTGGCGCGTGCGTCGGGCGCCGGCGATCGCGCGCTCGCCGTGCCCACCGACATCACGTTCCCGGAGTCGGTGGCCGCGCTGTTCGACACGGTGCGCGAGGCTTGGGGGCGGCTCGACCTGCTGTTCAACAACGCCGGGCTCAACGCCCCCGGCGTGCCGCTGGAGGATCTCCCGGTCGATCGCTGGATGGCCGTGATCAACACCAACCTCACCGGTGCCTTCCTCTGCACCCAGCAGGCCTTCCGGCTGATGAAGGCGCAGTCGCCCCGCGGGGGACGGATCATCAACAACGGGTCGATCTCGGCGCACGTGCCGCGTCCCGACTCGGCGCCCTATACGGCCAGCAAGCACGCGATCACCGGACTCACGAAGACCACCGCGCTCGACGGGCGCAAGTACGACATCGCCTGCTGCCAGATCGACGTGGGCAACGCGATGACCGAACTCGCCGCGCGGATGTCGCGCGGCGTCAAGCAGGCCGATGGCGAGATCCGGGTCGAGCCGATGATCGACGTGGAGGACGTCGGACGCACGGTGCTGCACATGGCCAACCAGCCGCCCGGCGTGAACCTGTTCAGCGTGACGATCATGGCCACGAAGATGCCTTTCGTCGGTCGCGGCTAGGCGCGGCGACCGCGGAGCAACCCTGGCGGGGCGCGGTGCGGGGAGGCAGGGCCCGCGGCGCTCGGACCGCCCGAGCCGAGCGGGGTGCCGGGCCGTCGGCGCGCATCCCGAGGCGGTGATGCGCGCCGGCAGCGTCACCGGACCGGGCTGTCCGGGCGCGTGTGCGAAGGTCCGAATGCTGACGGGCATCGGAGGGGTGACGCCCGCTTCCGGGTCGCGGATCCGGGTGCGAAGGACCGCCGGCCGACCGGATCCTGTGTCGGGCCCACGGGTACCCGCGCGGGGACATCAGCGCGCCGGTCCCCTATCGGTGATCGCGCCCGCCCGGCGTATCATCCGCCCATTACGCGCCGGCTGTGCACAGGCGCGATATCCCCAGGAGACAGGACATGACCCTTCGCGCCCTTCCGGCCGCCGCCACCGCCCTGTGCGCCGGCGCTTCGTTCGCGCTCGCCGTGCCCGCCTCGGCGCAGACCTACCCCGCCAAGCCGCTGCGCATGGTGATTCCGTTCGCCCCCGGCGGCGGCAGCGACTTCATCGGCCGCATCGCGGCCCAGCAACTCACCGAATCGCTCGGCCAGACGGTGGTGGTCGAAAACCGCGGCGGTGCCGGCGGCTCGCTGGGCGTCGAGGTGGGCATGAAGGCGGCCCCCGACGGCTACACGCTCACGCTGATCGCGGCCAGCTATCCGGTCAACCCCAGCCTCTACAAGCTCAACTTCGATCCGGTCAAGGACATCCAGCCGGTGATCCAGCTGTCGATGGGCCCGTTCCTGGTCGCGGTGCACCCCTCGCTGCCGGTGAAGACGGTCAAGGACCTGATCGCGCTCGCGCGCAAGGCGCCCGGCGGACTCAACTACGCCACCAGCGGCCAGGGCAGCATCGTCCACCTCGCCACCGAGCACTTCAACAGCATGGCGGGGATCAAGATGACCCACATCCCCTACAAGGGCACCGGGCCCGCGCTGAGCGACACCATCGCCGGGCACACCACGGTGATCTTCGGCAGCATCGCCTCGACACTGCCGTTCGTGCGTGCCGGCAAGCTGCGCGGCATCGCGGTGACCACCGCCAAGCGCATTCCGGCCGAGCCGAACATCCCGTCGATCGGCGAGACGGTGCCGGGCTACGACGTCACCAACTGGCACGGCATCATCGTGCCCAGGGGTACGCCCCGCACGGTGGTCGATCGACTCAATTCCGACCTGACCCGCGCGCTGCGCAACAAGGACATGGTCGATCGGCTCCAGGCCGACGGTGTCTCGCCCGCCGGCGGATCGCCCGAGGAGTTCGGCACGCGCATCGCGCGGGAGATCGAACTGTGGCGCAAGATCGTCGCGCAGGCGGGCGTCAAGGCCGAGTAGGCGTCCGCACGGCACCGACGGCGTTCGCTCCCCGGGAGCGCATGCCGTCGGCCACCCCGTTGCCTGCGTCCGGGCGAGCCGCCCGACCCTGAGCCGGCACCCGCGGGCGACTCCCGGCGCCGAGGCGACCGTGCCGGCTGCGCCCGCACCGTGTCCGCCGGCCGCGATGCATGCCGCGTACGGCGATGGCGGTCGGGTATCCCGTACCCCGCCGCGGCCATCGGCCGACGCCACGAGCGTGGACGTCGGCAGCCCCGACGCCTGCACCCGCCCACGCGGCGCGCGCGGGGTGGTGGATCCGCGGCGTCGTGCGGGGGGCGTGCGGCTCAGTTCAACCCGAGGAACGCGAAGTCGACCTCGGGGCGACGGCCGGCGACGAGGTCGGCCAGCGCGCGTCCCGAGCCGCAGGCATGGGTCCAGCCCAGCGTGCCATGCCCGGTATTCAGGTACAGGTTGCGCAGCGCCGAGCGGCCGATCAGCGGCACGTTGGACGGCGTGGCCGGGCGCAGGCCTGCCCAGAACCGCGCAGCCTCGCGGTCTCCGGCGCGGGGGAAGAGCTCGAACAGCCGCTCGAGGATCATCCGGCAGCGCCGTTCGTTGAGGCCGGTGTCGTAGCCGGCCAGTTCGGCCGTGCCCGCGCAGCGCAAGCGGTGCCCCAGCCGCGAGATCACGATCTTGTACTCGTCGTCGGTCAGGCTGACCGTCGGGGCGACATCGCCCTCGCGCACCGGCAGCGTCACCGAGTAGCCCTTGGCCGGATAGACCGGGATGCGCAGGCCGATGCGGTCGAGCACGGGCGCGCTGTAGCTGCCCAGGGCGACCACGTAGGCGTCGGCGCGAAGCGGGTGGGGGCGCTGGTCGGGGTCGACGAGCTCGACCCCCGCGAGCCGGTCGCCCTCGCGCAGCAGGGCGTGGATCCGGTGCCCGAGCAGGAAGCGCACGCCGCGGGCTTCGGCGAGTGCGGCCAGCTCGCGCGTGAAGCGGTGCGCATCCCCCGACTCGTCGCTGGACGTGTAACTGCCGCCGACGATCCGCGACCGGGCTTCGGCGAGCGCGGGTTCCACGCGGACGCACGCATCGGCGTCGATCAGGTCGAGATCGCAGCCGTGCTCGCGCATCACGCGCGCGGGGCCCTCGGCGGCCGCGAACTCGCGCGCATCGGTGTACACGTGCAGGATGCCCTTCTGCAGATGATCGTAGGCGAGCCCGGTCTGGGCGCGCAGCGACTGCAGCGTCTGCCGGCTGTAGAGGCCCAGGCGCACCAGCTGGCCGATGTTGCGACGGGTGCGCGAGGGCAGGCACTCGCGCAGGAAGCCTGCGCACCAGCGCCACAGCGCGGGATCTCGACGCACGCGCAACAGCAGCGGCGCTTCCTCGCGCCCCAGCCAGGACAGCACCTTGAGCGGTGCGCTCGGGTGGGCCCAGGGCTCGGCATGGCTCACGGAGATCTGGCCGCCGTTGGCGAAGCTCGTCTCGTTGCCGGGTACCGGCTGGCGGTCGACCACGGTGACCTCATGGCCGTCGGCGCGCAGGAACCACGCGGCGGCCGTGCCGACCACGCCGGCGCCCAGCACCAGGATATGCATGCGAACTCCCGTCGAGAGGGGGCGTGACCGGCGCCCGCCGTGGCGCGCCCCGCCCGCGGACGGGTCAGGCCATCCCGATCGGCTCGGGCAGCGGGTCGCGAATCTCCCCGGGGCGTGCCCGCATCATCTGCTCGAGTTCGTCGCGCAGGCCGCGGTAGCCCGGGTCGTCGAACCGATTGTGCATCTCGCCCGGGTCGTTGCGCAGATCGTAGAGTTCGCCCGCCCCCGAGCCGAGTTCGAACGTGCACTTGGCATCCCGCGTGCGCACCGTGCGCAGCGCCAGCGCGACCCCGCAGCGCGAGGCGTGGACGTGCCACTCGCTGTAGGCGACCGGCCGCGATTGCGGCTCGCCTGCGAGCAGCGGCAGCAGGCTGCGCGACTGGGCTCCTTCCGCAAGCTTCGCGCCGCCGGCCTCGCAGAAGGTGGCGGCGAGGTCCAGGGTGGAGACCGGGTCGCGCACGACCTCGCCCGCCCGCACGCCCGGACCGCGCGCGATGAGGCCGATGCGCAGCAGGTCCTCGTAGGGAATCGGGTGCTTGAGGTAGAGCCCGTGGTTGCCGAGCAGATCGCCGTGGTCGGTGCTGTAGACGACCAGCGTGTTGTCGGCCAGTCCCATCGCGTCCAGCGACTCGAGCATGCGCCCCACGCTGTGGTCCACGAGCGAGATCATCGCGTAGTAGTTCGCGGCCATCTCGGCCAGTTGCGCGTCGGTCTGGTCCGGGCAGCGCGACCCCTGGGTGCGGAAGCGCAGCATCACCGGATCGCTGAGGTCCGGCTGGCCCTCCAGCACCGCGCGGTGCCACCAGGGGCGTCGGTCGAGGTCCTTCACGCGGTGCTCCGGGAGCCGCAGCGCGCGCGGGTCGTACAGGCGCGACCACGGCTCGGGTGCGTCGAACGGATGGTGGGGGTCGCCGAAGGAGGCCCACACGCAGAACGGCTTCGAGCGGTCGCGCTGCGCCAGCCACTCGATGGTGCGGTCCGCCACCCAGGTCGAGCCGTGCCAGGCGACCGGCAGCGCCGAGTTCCAGGTCTGGGCGGCGCCATTGCCCGGCCGGGTTTCCGACGCCCAAAGCTCGCGCGCCTCGCCCGCCCGCCCGCGGCTGTCGAACCAGCGCTCGTAGTGGCCCACGATCGGCCGCTGCGGCGGTCGGTCCCGGTGCATGTGGCCGAGCACGGTGAGCTGGGCGTGCCGGAAGCCCATGTACGGCCCCTGCCAGCCGCGCTCGTAGAGCTCGCCGTTGAAGCGATCCTCCGGCGTGCCGGTGGGTGCGAAGGTGGCCTTGGTCGCGAAGTGCGCCTTGCCGACGAACGCGGTCGCGTAGCCGGCGCGGCCGAGCGCGCCCGCGAAGCCGCCGTCGCCGATGGCCGGATCGAGATCGACCCCGTTGTCCCACACGCCATGGGTGAGGGGCAGCATGCCGGTGAGGATCGAGGCCCTCGAAGGCTGGCAGACCAGGTTCGGCGTGATCGCCGCGCCGAAGCGGGTGCCGCTGGCCGCGAGGCGATCGAGGTGGGGCGTGAGCACCTGCGGGTTTTCGAACCCGTAGGCGTCGCCGCGCTGCTGGTCGGAGGTGATGAACAGGATGTTGGGTCGCGTCATGGTGAGGCCTGGAGTCCGGGCGCGCGAGGGGATCGGGCGCGGGGTGGAGGATCGGGAGATCGGTGCGTCGGGCGGGCGCTGCGGCAGCGGATCAGCGCTTGGGCGCCAGCACCGAATAGATGTCGCGGAACTGCCGGGCCTGCTCGGCGACGTAGCGCCGCGCGGGCTCCCCGGTGAGGAAGTTCGGCGTCCAGAAGTTGCGCGCGAGGTCGCGCTGCCACTCCTCGCTGCCGGTGACGGTCGCGAGGGCCTCCTCCCAGAACAGCACCTGCTCGCGCGGCATCGAGGGCGGCCCGATCACGCTGCGCCAGTTGGTGTACACCCCGTCGATGTCCTGCTCGCGCAGCGTCGGCACGCCGGCCATCAGGCCGGGCAGGCGTTGCCCGGCGGTCACGGCCAGCAGGCGCACGCGACCGGACTGCAGGTGCGGCGGGAAGTTGGCAACGGTGCCCACCGCGATGTCGAGGTCACCCGCGAGCACGGCCAGGATGGCTTCGCCGGCTGCCTTGTAGACCACGAACCGCGCGGCGGCTGCGTCCAGCCCTGCAGAGCGCAGTGCCACCACGCCGCCGGTGTGTGCGCCCGCGCCCAGGGACGGCGCGACTCCGATCGACAGCGCGCCGGGATCGCGGCGCAGCCGCGCGACCACCTCGCGCATCGATTTCAGCGGAGAGTCGGCGCGCACCGCGAGCGCCATGTAGTCGTCGAAGAGGATGGCCAGCGTGGTCACGTCGGCGTGGTCGATCGGGTGCAGTCCGGTGACCGGGTTGGAGACCAGGTTCGGTCCGCCCATCGCGATCGTCGGCACGCTGCGGGCGCGTTCGATCATCTGCGCCCAGGCAATGCCCTGTCCCGCGCCCGGCCGATTGACGACCAGCGTCGGATGCCCGGTGAGGCGCCGCTCGTCGAGCGTGCGCTGGATCACGCGTGCCGTGAGATCGATGCTGCCGCCCGGCGCGGCGCCGACGAACAGCTCGACCGGTCGCGGGGGGCGCCACGCCGCCTGCGCGCGCGCGATCGGCGCGAGCAGGCTGGAGCCGAGCGCCGCGGGCAGCAGCGCGCTCAGGCCTCGCCGCTGCCGTTGGTATCGATGTGCCCGGGCATCGTCGGCATGGACGGGATCGGCTGCGCAGGCGCGAGGCTCGGGCTGCATCACGACTCTCCTCCGCGCGGTCGGCGGGGTGCTCGTCCGCCCCCGTCTCTGACCCGCGACACGCGCACCCTACCAGATCGGGCGCGCCTCACCCAGAGGCGCGGCTGGCGCTGCGCTCACGCGCGCGCGACTCGAGCGGACACGAGGACGCCGGCGAGTCCCAGGGCCGCCACCGCCGCGAGCGAGCCGAACATCAGCGGGTAGCTGCCGGTGGCCTGGTAGCCCAGCGCGAAGAGGGCCGGCCCGACCAGCACGCCCGCGTAAGCGGCCGAGGAAGTCCCCGCGGTCACGGTCGCGATCTGGCTGCGCGGGGCGATGCGCGTGGTCTCGGCGTGATAGACGCCATTCCACCCGAACGAGGTCATGCCCAGCAGCGCGACCAGCCCGTAGACCAGCGCGGGCGGCCAGCTCGCCTCGAGCCAGAACAGCGCGCTGCAGCCCACCACCGTCACCGCGGCCAGCGCAGCGAGCACCGGGGGCCCGGAGGTGCGATCGGCGATGATGCCCCAGACCGGACGCGACAGGCCGCCGGCCGCCTGGTAGAGCGCGACCATCGCACCGGCGGCCACCAGCGAGTAGCCCGCCACGAGATACAGGTACGAGACCAGGAAGGTCATCACGCAGCGCTGGATCAGCGCGAAGCAGAACCCGCCGCTCGCCAGCCAGCGCAACGCGGGTTCTCGCCAGACCACGCCCAGTCCCCCGCTGCGGGTGCCGAAGAGCGCTGCACCACGTTCGCGCTGCGAGTCCCACAGCGGATGCGTCCACTGCATCGCGACGAGCACGGCCAGCGCCACGCCGATGGCCGGCAGCACCGACCACTGCCAGCCCCAGGCCACGGCGATCGCCGGCGCGGTGAGCCCCACCAGCACGCCCCCCAGGGGCACGCCGCTCTGCTTGATCGAGAACACCAGGTTGCGGTGCTGCTGCGGGGTGAAGCGCACGATGACCTGCGCGGCTCCCGGATTGATCAGCCCGAGCGCGGAGCCGCAGAGCAGCGTGGCGGCGAGCATGGCGGGGAGGTTGGGCAGGGTGGCCAGCGCCATGCCGACGATGCACAGCAGGGAGGCGAACTGGGCGGTGCGTGCCGGGCCCAGCCGGCGTGACAGCCCCCCGGCGAAGGTGGCACTGGCCACCGCCATGCCGAACAGCAGGCTCACCTGCAAGCCCACCCACGAGGCATCGATGCCCAGCGTCTGGGCGATCTTGGGTGCGACCACCGGCAGGGTGACGTTCGCGCAGGCCGTGACCGACTGCACGACCGTGACCAGGACCACCACCAGGATCGGGTCGGCGCGGAGATCCCCGCCGGCGGGCTCGTTGGCGTTCACGGCAGCGGCAGGTATTCGATGCGCAGCACCTCGATCGACTCGGTGCCGGCCGGGGTTCGCAGCGTCAGCGTGTCGCCCTCGCGGGAGCGGGCGAGGGTGCGTGCCATGGGTGATATCCACGAGATGCGTCCCAGCGCGGGATCGATCTCGTCGACGCCCACGATCGACAGCCGCTGCTCGTTGCCATCGGCGCGCGCGAGGGTGACCGTGGCGCCGAAGAACACCTGGTCGGTGGCTTCGCGGGCCGCCGGGTCCACGACCTCGGCCAGGTCGAGCCGACGCGTGAGAAAACGGATGCGCCGATCGATCTCGCGAAGGCGGCGCTTGCCATAGATGTAGTCCGCGTTTTCCGAGCGGTCGCCGTTCGAGGCGGCCCATGACACCGCCCGCACCACGTCCGGTCGCTCGCGGTCGAGCAGATGCTTGAGCTCGGTCTTCATCCGCAGGTAGCCGCCCGGCGTCATGTAGTTGCGGCTGCCGGCGGGAAGCGGCGAGAGGGCCTGCGCGCCGTCCTCGTCGTCGCTGTCGTCGGATTCGCGGGTGAAGGCCTTGCTCATCGGGGGGCGCGGGGCATCGGATGCCGTGGCGAAGGACCGCGCGTGCGCGCGACGAGCTGCGCGCGTCGCGCGAAGGCCAGCCCTGCCAGCGGCGCCACGGCAAGCACGGCGAAGGTCGAAGTGTAGCTGCCCAGCGCGGCGTAGAGCGCGGCGAACAGCGACGGTCCGGCCAGCGCGGTGAGAAAGAGGAAGAAGCCCGCGCCGCTGGACACCATCCCGACGCTGCCGTGGGGCGAGAGCCGCGCGAGCTGTCCGTGGAAGACGCCGTTCCATCCGATGCCGATGAAGCCGAAGACCAGGAACAGCGCGGCGACCGCGCTCGGCGGCCAGTGCGCGCCGACCGTGCCCGTCAGCAGGCACATCAGCGTCATCAGCGCCCCGGCCACCCAGAGGATCGTCAGGCTGTCGCGCATCCGGTCGGCGGCGAAACCCAGCATCACGCGCCCGGCGGCTCCGCCGAACTGCGCCATGCCCGACACCACGCCGGCCACCACCAGCGCGTAGCCCGCATCCTTGACCAGCAGGTTGACGGTGAAGGCGGTGAGCGCCACGTGCATCACGTTGAACAGCGCCCCTGCGATCACGAGGCTGCGCACCGCCGGGTCGGCCCAGGCGATCGGAATGCCGCCCAGGGGCTGGCCCAGCCACGGCGCATCGGGTACGCGGTCGTCGTCCCAGCGCTCGCGGCGCGGCTGCAGCGCGACGAGGAGCGCGAGGCAGACCGCCGCGTAGAACAGCAGCGCCCATGGCCAGCCCGCGGTCACGGCGATCGCGGGCCCCGCGAGCGAGGCGGCCATGCCGCCAAGCGGCACGCCCGCCTGCTTGAGGGAGAACACGACGTTCTGGCGGGTCATCGGCACGAAGCGTGCGAGCCAGTGCGCGGTGGCCGGCGTGGTGATGCCCAGTCCCAGCCCGATGGCGACCGATCCCGCGGCCACCGTCCACAGCGTGCCGGTGGCCGCCGCGCACAGTCCGGCCGCGTTGAGGCCCAGCGCGACCTGCACGGTGCGCGTGGCGCCCAGCCGCCTGATCAACGTGCCCGTGGCGAAGGTGGCCGCGAGTGCGCTGCCGTAGACGAGGCTCGCCTGGAGGCCGATCAGCGAGGCATCGACGCCGAGCGTGCGGGCGATCGCGGGCGCGAGTGCCGGCAGGGCAGCGGTGCAGACCGCGAGCATGCCCTGGACCGCCGAGGCGAGCGCGATGACCGCGGCGACGCGGTCCTGGGGGTGGCGGTTGGGTGAAGTCACGCGCGGATGGGCCTCGTCACCCGCGCGATTGTAGACGACCGCCCTCGGCGCCCGGCCGGTCGCGGACATCGCGCTGACCGTACGGCGGCGGCGGCGCGGTCGCCGGACGCCCCTCCTGACGGCGATGGCCCTTCGATGCCGGGCTCGGGCGCAAGACCGGCGGGCGCCGTACGCGATCCGGATCGGCGGTGGAATCGCCGGGGCGTGGCGATCGGCCGAGGCGTGCGGGACGGGATCCCGTGCCCACGGTGCGACGCCTGCCGAGGTCGGTGCCGATCGAGCCGCGCGCGCGGCCATCGCACGCGAGTGCGCCCGCGTCCGGCCCCACGACCGGATCGTGCCCGGTTCCGCGCCGCGCGGATCGCGGGGCCGGTGGATCGGGCGGCTCGTGGCGCCCGGAGGACGCCGCGCGCGGTGGTAGCCTTCCGGTTCCCGCGCGCCCCGGTACCCGCCGCGGGGCAGGTCCCACCCGGGGCATCGGCTCCCGCCCCTGATCGCCGGGCATCGAACCACGGTCATCCATGCGCATCCTGCTGGTCGAAGACGAACCGCTGCTCGCCGATGGCCTGGCCCGCTCGCTGCGCGCGGCAGGCTATGCGGTCGAATGCCTCGATGACGGGCAGGCGGCCGATACGCTGCTGCTGACCGAGACCTACGACTGCCTGATCCTCGATCTCGGGCTTCCGCGGCTCGACGGCCTGCAACTGCTGGCGCGCCTGCGCCGACGGGGCGTGCGCACGCCGGTGCTCATCCTCACCGCGCGCGACCAGCTCTCCGACCGGGTCGACGGCCTCGACCTGGGCGCCGACGACTACATGACCAAGCCCTTCGACCTGCCCGAGCTCGAGGCGCGGGTGCGGGCGCTGATCCGGCGAGCGCAGGGAGCGGCCACTGCGCAGCTGAGCGTGGGGGACCTGTTGCTCGATACCGTGGGCAAGCGGGTCAGCGTCGCCGGACAGCCGCTCGCGCTGTCGGCGCGCGAGTATGGCGTGCTCGAGGTCCTCGTGCTGCGCTCGGGGAAGGTGGTGGGCAAGTCCCAGCTCTCGGAATGCCTGTATGCATCGGGCGAAGAGCCGGGCCCCAACGCGATCGAGGTCTACATCCACCGCCTGCGGCGCAAGCTGGAGGTGGCCTCGGTGACCCTGCGCACCATCCGCGGGCTGGGCTACCTGCTGGAGCCCGGGACATCCTCCGGTCCCGCGGCCTCCAGCGGACGTACTCCGGATGCTGCGTGACGCGCCGCTGCGGCGGCAGCTGCTGATCTGGCTGCTGCTGCCGATCGCGCTCGCGCTCGCGGCGGGCGGCTGGGTCACCTACCTGGTGGCCTACCGGATGGTCAGCAAGGCGCACGACCGGGCGCTGTTCGACGCCGCGCTCGCGGTCGCCGGGCAGGTGCGGGTCGACGGACGGCGGCTGGTCGTCGACCTGCCGCAGGTGGCGCGCAAGATCCTGCAGTCCGATCTCCGGGATCGCGTCTACTACGCGGTGACCGGCCCCTCGGGCGAGTTCCTGAGCGGCTACACCGCGATGCCCCTGCCGCCTGCAGCCGGCGGCTCGGTCGAGCGCGCGGCGAGCCTGGCTGGCTCGCCCGGGCAGGCGCTGTACTACGACGCGGTCTACCGCGGGCAGCCGGTACGCGTGGTGGTGATGGCGGTCGCGCTCGACGCCCTTTCGGAGGGTCGTCTGGCCGGTCCGGCGCTGGTCCAGGTGGCCGAGACGCTGGTCGATCGCCGCGACATGGCGCGCGAGGTGCTGTTCGCGACCCTGCTGGTCGAGGTCGGCCTGATGCTGCTGCTCGCACTCATCGTGTACGTGGTGCTCGGACGAACGCTCGCGCCGCTGGAGGCCCTGCGTCGCGAGCTGGCGCTGCGATCGCCCGACGCGCTGACCCCGGTGACCGAGGACCGTGCGCCGATGGAGGTCCGGCGGCTCGTGCACTCGGTCAACGACCTGCTGCTGCGTATCGGCGAGGCGGTGGCGGTACAGCGTCGCTTCGTGGCCGATGCCGCGCACCAGCTGCGCACGCCCGCCGCGGCGCTGAAGACCCAGCTCGAACTGGCCGAGCGCGCCACCGACCCCGCGCAGCTGCGCTCGGGGCTCGCCCAGGTCCACAGCGCGCTCGACCGCAACATCCGACTGGTGAACCAGCTGCTCGCGCTGGCGAGGGCGGAGCCGGGCGGCATGGCGACCGGCGCTCACGAGCCGCTCGACCTGGTGCAGGTGGCACGGGCGGCGGCGGAGCAGTGGGTGCCGAGGGCGCTCGCCCGCGACATCGACCTCGGGTTCGATGCCGCCGACGTGGCGTTGCCGATCGAGGGCGACCCGCTGATGCTGGGCGAACTGCTCGGCAACCTGCTCGACAACGCGCTGCGCTACACCCCTGCCGGCGGCAGCGTGACGGTATCGGTCGAACCCGCGATGGGCGAGGGTCCGCGCCCCGCGGTACTGCTGCGGGTCGAGGACAACGGACCCGGCGTCCCGGAGGCCGAACGCGAGCGGGTCTTCGAGCGGTTCCACCGCGTGCCGGGCAGCAGCGAGCAGCCGGGCGCGGGACTGGGCCTCGCGATCGTGCGCGAGATCGCCCTCGCGCATCACGGCACGGTCGCGCTGGGCTCCGGGCCGGGCGGACGCGGCACCCGGGTGGATGTCCTGCTGCCCCGGCGCAGGATGGCCGAGCAGCCGGTCGGGACTTGAAATCGGGCCGGGGGCCACCATATCCCCGGGGCCGTGCGCATCGCCTGCGTCCCGCACGGCGCGAACGACATGGCCCGCGCCCGGCAAGGTCCCACCCCACCGTGCGCGGCGACGGACGCCAGCACGAACCCCGAACCCCGCCCGCACGCGATCCCCGAACATGACCGACACGACCGCTACCCCCGACCGCCAGACCCTGGGCTTCCAGGCCGAGGTCAAGCAGTTGCTGCACCTCATGGTGCATTCGCTCTACAGCAACAAGGAGATCTTCCTGCGCGAGCTGGTGTCCAATGCCTCGGACGCCTGCGACAAGCTGAGGTTCGAGGCGCTGCAGGACGCCTCGCTCCTCGAGTCCGACCCGGAGCTCTCCATCCGCATCGGCTACGACCCCGAGGCCCGGACCGTGTCGATCACCGACAACGGCGTGGGCATGTCGCGCGAGGAGGTCATCGACCACCTCGGCACCATCGCGAGATCCGGCACCCGGGAGTTCCTCTCCCGCCTGTCCGGGGACCAGCAGAAGGACTCCAACCTGATCGGCCAGTTCGGCGTGGGCTTCTACTCGGCCTTCATCGTGGCCGATCGCGTCACCGTGGAGACCCGGCGTGCCGGGCTGCCCGCGGGCCAGGGCGTGCGCTGGAGTTCGGCCGGCGAGGGCGAGTACACGCTCGAGGCGTTCGAACGGGCCGCGCGCGGCACCACGGTCACGCTGCACCTGCGAGAAGGCGAGGACGGTTTCCTCGACGGTCTGCGGTTGCGCACCGTGCTGCGCCGCTATTCCGACCACATCGTGCTGCCGGTGCGCATGGCCAAGGAGCGCTGGGACGCCGAGCAGTCGCGCCACGTGCGCGAATCCGAGGAGGAGACGGTCAACCAGGCCTCCGCCCTGTGGGCTCGCGCGCGCAACGAGATCACCGACGAGCAGTACACCGAGTTCTATCGCCACCTGTCGCACGATTACGAGGCCCCGCTCGCGTGGAGCCATGCGAAGGTCGAGGGGCGGCAGGAGTACACCCAGCTGCTCTACCTGCCCGCGCGTGCGCCCTTCGACCTGTGGGATCGCGAGCGGCGACACGGGCTCAAGCTGTACGTGCGCCGGGTGTTCATCATGGACGACGCCGAGCAGCTGCTGCCTGCCTACCTGCGATTCGTCCGCGGCGTGGTCGACTCGAACGACCTGCCGCTCAACGTGTCGCGCGAAATCCTCCAGGAAAGCCGCGACATCGAGGCCATCCGCGCCGGCTGCGTGAAGCGCGTGCTGGCGATGGTCGAGGATCTCGCGCAGAACCAGGCGGAGAAGTTCGCGACGTTCTGGGAGACCTTCGGCCGGGTGTTCAAGGAGGGCGTGGGCGAGGACGGCGCCAATCGCGATCGCATCGCCCGGCTGTGCCGCTTTGCCTCCACCCGCGGCGAGGGAGCGGCGCAGACCGTGGGCCTTGCCGACTACGTTGCCCGGATGAAGGAGGGCCAGGAGAAGATCTACTACATCACCGCCGACACCCACGCACAGGCGGCGAGCAGCCCGCATCTCGAGGTGTTCCGCCGCAAGGGCATCGAGGTGCTGCTGCTGTCCGACCGGGTCGACGAGTGGATGGTCGCGCACCTTCCGGAGTTCGACGGCAAGCCGCTCGCCTCGGTGGCGCGCGGCGCCCTGGACCTGGGCGCACTGGAGGACGAGTCCGAGCGCGCCGAGCAGGCCCGCGTGAGCGACGAATCGAAAGCGCTGGTCGAGCGCGTGAAGTCCGTACTGGGCACCCGTGCGAAGGATGTCCGAGCGACCCTGCGGCTCACCGACTCCCCCGCCTGCCTGGTCGCCGACGAGGGCGAGATGGGGATGAACCTCGAGCGGCTGTTGCGCGCGGCGGGCCAGAAGGTGGAGGCGAGCCAGCCCATCCTCGAGATCAACCCCTCGCACCCGCTGGTGCAGCGGCTCGCGGGCGAGGCCGACGGCGAGCGTTTCGAAGGCTGGGCGCACGTGCTGTTCGACCAGGCGATGCTCGCCGAGGGCGGGCAGCTCGAGGACCCGGCCGCGTTCGTGCGCCGCCTGAACGGGCTCATGCTCGCGCTGGCGGGCGATCGCGGCGAGCCCTCGCGCATCATCGTTCCCTGAGCGCGGTGCCGGAGCCGGCGGCCGCTGCGGCCGGCCGGCCCGGGACGCGGCGTCGTCTCCGGCCCGCCGGACGCCGGCCGGATCGACGTGCGCCAGCCGAGGTCCGGTCGCGCCGGCGCGAAGCGTGAGACACTCGCGACATGGAAGCGTTGCTCGTCTCGACCGGGATGGTCGCCATCGCGGAGATCGGAGACAAGACGCAACTGCTCTCGCTGGTGCTGTCCGCGCGCTATCGACGGCCGCTGCCGATCATCGCCGGCATCCTCGTGGCGACACTGGCCAACCACTGGCTGGCCGCGCTGGTGGGCGAATGGGTGCGCTCGGCGCTCGGCCCGGACGCCTTGCGCTGGCTGGTGGGGCTGTCTTTCCTCGCGGTCGCGGCATGGACCCTGGTGCCCGATCGGCTGGACGAGGACGAGGCGCGTCCGCGCAGGGGCGGGGGCGTATTCATGGTGACCGTGGTCGCCTTCTTCATCGCCGAGATGGGCGACAAGACCCAGGTGGCGACCGTGCTGCTGGCGGCCCGCTTCGATGCGCTGGCACAGGTGGTGGCCGGCACCACGCTGGGCATGCTGGTCGCGAATGTCCCCGCGGTGCTGGCCGGCCATCTCGCCGCCCCGCGGCTGCCGCTCGGGTGGATTCGCGGCACCGCGGCCGTGCTGTTCGCGGCACTGGGCCTGTACGTGCTGTACGGGTTCGGCGCGAGTTCCTGAGCGCGGGCGCGGCCGATCAGGAGAAGCGCACCCGGCCCGTGATGCGCAGGGCGCCGCCCGGGCCGGGTCGCACCGCCAGAGCTTCGCCCATCGCCGGCACCTGGCCCGTGGCCGCCGTGATGTTGACCTGGTGGGTGACCATCACGAGCAGCCCCGGGCCCGAATGGCGGGCCACGCGCTCGGCGAGCGCGCGAGTGCGCGCCGGACCGGACCCGGGATCGCCGAAGAACGAGTCGAGCGCCGGCCATGGCGCGGCCTCGCCGAAGGCGAGGCGGGCGGTTTCCAGGCACCTGCACCAGCGCGAGGAGAGCACGGCGTCGATCCGCACCGCCCGCGCGCGCAACCGCTCGCCGCCGCGGCGGGCCTGCGCGCGGCCTTCGTCGGACAGGTTGCGCTGGCTCGCGCAGTCGCCGAGCCGGAAACCGGGCGGGTCGCCGATGCCCGGTTCGGTGAGCGCATGGCGCAGCAGCAGGGTCGTGCCCGGTTCGTCGAGCGCGGCCAACTCGACGGCGTCGGCCTGAACGCTCCCGGTCCGGCCGAAGAGTCCGACCGCGAGGCCCGCGAAGGCGAGCGAACGGCGCACGGGGAGCGGTCGAGGCGTCGCGTCCGCGACGCAGCCCCCGGGGTTGCCCGGGCGCGCCCGGGGCGGCGACCTGTCATCCATGCCCGCATGCTAGCGGGCAAGCCGGGCGGACGTGCAACCCGGCCGGGCGTCGCGTCGGGCAACGGTCAGCCGTGCAGGTCGCCGCGCGGTGGGCGCTGTCCGCCGATGGGGCCGTCGCGACGAGTCCGGCGGCATGCCGCTATCATGCGTGCGCATCGCGTCGACCTCGGCGCGGTGCCTCGCGCGAGAAGGAGGAGAGGACATGTTCAAGCTGTACACGACCCGCAATTCAGGCAACGGCTACAAGGTGCGCCTGCTGGCGAGCCTGGTGGGGGCACCCTGCGAGCAGGTGTTCCTCGATTTCGCCGCCGGCGAGCACAAGTCCCCGGCCTACCTGAAGATCAATCCGCGCGGCCAGGTGCCGGCGATCGAGGCCGAGGGCCGCATCATCTGGGACTCCACCGCGTGCCTGGTGTACGTGGCGCGGCGCTATGGCGGCGAGTCGTGGCTGCCGACCGACCCGCTGGGGATGGCCGAGGTCGCGCAGTGGCTCGCGCTCGCGTCCAACGAGATCCAGTTCGGGTTGCAGGCCGCGCGCGGCATCGTGACGATGCGTCGCCCCGGAAACCTCGAGGAGTGCCAGGCGCGCGGCCGCACCGCGCTGGGCGTGATCGAGCAGCGCACCGCCGACCATCCGTGGCTCGCGCTGGGACGGCCGACGATCGCCGACATCGCCTGCCAGGCCTACGTGGAGGTCGCGGGCGATGCGAACATCGACATGTCGGCCTATCCGGCCACGCAGGCCTGGCTCAAGCGGATCGAGGGCCTGCCGGGCTGGGTCAGCCGGGTCCAGTAGCCTTCGGCCCGATCCGATCCCGGGGACTGCGATGGCGCTGGATCTGCAACTCGGAGCGATGGCGCCGGGCGGCGCCTTCGTCTGCGCACAGGTCAGCGATCCGCTCTGGCAGAAAGCGGCCGATCGGTGCGCCGAGACGGTGCAGGCCTCCGGCCTGTCGCCGGCGCTCGGGTTCGTCTACGTGTCCGATCTGCACGGGCCGCGGTTTCCGTCCATCGTCGCGCGGCTTCGCGAGCGCACCGGCATCGAACACTGGGTGGGTGCGACCGGGCTTGGCGTCTGCGCCACCGGTCGCGAGTACTTCGACGAGCCTGCGATCTGCCTGCTGGCTGGCACCTTCCCCGGCGGGGGCTTCCACGTGTTCGGGGACTCGCCCGAGGGCGATGCGTCCAGCCTCCTGCGGGCAGGGGACACCGATGCCAACATCGCCGTGGTCCATGGCGACCCCGGCGATCCCGGCATCGTCGAGCGCATCCAGGGGCTGGCGAGACGCGTGTCGAGCGGCTTCGTCGTCGGCGGGCTGGCCAGCGGGCGCGGCGAGCCGGTGCGCTGGGCCGACGGCGCTGCCGCCGGCGGCCTGTCCGGCGTGCTGCTGGGCGAGTCCGTCCCGGTGCTCACGCGGATCAGCCACGGCTGCGTGCCGGTCGGCCCGAAACGCGTGGTGACCGAGTGCCACCGCAACGTGATCATGAAGCTCGATGACCTCCCGGCGCTCGAGGCCTTCGATCGCGACGCCGGCCACCGCCACGGGGGCGACTACCGCCGTGCGGCTGCCGAACTGTTCGCCGGCCTCGTGGTCGGCGGGGGCAGGGGATCGGAACTGCTGGTGCGCAATCTCGTGGGCGTCGATCCGCAGCAGCAGTGGCTCGCCATCGGTGACCAGGTGGAGCCAGGGACCGAACTGATGTTCTGCCGACGCGATGCGCAGAGCGCGCGCGAGGCCATGGTGCGCATGCTCACCGACGCCCGCGACGCGATCGGCGGCACGCCGCGCGGTGGCCTCTACTTCTCCTGCCTCGGTCGCGGGGAGAGCCTCTTCGGCACCGAGTCGGGAGAACTGGCGCTGATCGCCCGCCATCTCGGCGAGTTCCCGCTGGCCGGATTCTTCGGCAACGGAGAGGTGTCGCACGACCGGCTGTACGGGTACACGGGCGTGCTGATGCTGTTCGCCTGAGCGTGCGCAGTCGGGTCGTCGGGTCGGTCGACTCCGGCGGCGCGCGAGGCCCGGGCGCCCGGGGCCCTTGCATCCCGTCCGCGCTCGAGCATCGCCCCCGACCCTCGGGCCTTGCGCGGGCGGCGCCCGTGCCGAGGATGTCGCGGCGTCAACGATGCCCGCCGCCGTGCACGTCCTCCTTGATGCGAAAGAGGCTTGCCCCCATTTTCCTGTCGAGCGGAAGCGGCCGCTCGGGCGCGGGCGCGCGGGATCGGGCACGATCGGAGGTCGGCGCGAGGCGCTCGGGCACGCGCGCCCGCGATCGCCGTTCGCCCCGAATCACCGTTCGTCCCGAATCGGCGCCCATCCCGAATCGGCGTTCATCACGAATTCACCGCGGGATCCGCACGCATGCAGTACAAGGACTACTACCGTACCCTCGAAGTGGAGCGCAGCGCGAGCGCCGACGAGATCAAGAAGGCCTACCGGCGGCTTGCGCGCAAGTACCACCCCGACGTCTCCAGCGAGAAGGATGCCGAGGAGCGCTTCAAGGCGGTGAACGAGGCGCACGAGGTGCTGAGCGATCCGGAGAAGCGGGCCGCCTACGACCGGCTGGGCTATTACAGCCAGGGCCAGGACTTCCGCCCGCCGCCGGGCTGGGAGCGTCAGTTCGGGCAGGGAGGCGGGTTCCGCGCGGAGGATCTCGACGGGCTGGATCTCGGGGATCTCTTCAGTGGCCTGTTCGGGCGTCGCGGCGCGGCCGGTGGCGCCCGCGGTCCGGGTCGGCGACCGGGTGCCCGCGCTGCGCCGCCGCTCGAGGCCGAGGCGACGATCAGTCTCGACGAGGCCTTTCGCGGGACCGAGCGCACGTTCCAGATCAGCGCCGCCAACGGCACGCAATACCCGGTCAACGTGCGGATCCCCGCCGGTGCGACCGATGGCAGCCGGCTGCGGGTACCCTCGCGCGGAGTGGCCGGCGACATCTCGCTCACCATCCGGATCGCACCGCATCCGATCTACCGCTGCGAGGGGCGAAACCTGCTGGTGGACCTTCCGCTGCGGCCCGACGAGGCTGCGCTCGGGGCGAGCGTCGAGGTGTCGACGCCAGCCGGAGCGGTACGACTCAAGGTGCGGCCGGGCACCAGCAGTGGCCAGCGGTTGCGGCTCGCCGGCCGCGGGCTGCCGAATCCGAAGGGCGACGCCGGCGATCTCTACGCGGTGGTCCAGATCCGCGTGCCGGCCGAACCCACCGCGGAGGAGATCGAAGCCTACCAGGCGCTCGCGCGCGTCTCGCGCTTCGACCCGCGCGCGCCGCGCTGAACGGCGCTCCCCGGGGGCGTTGCGGGCGGCGCCGGCTGCCCAGGCCCGGGGCGTGTCGTGCGTCCGCCACCGGGGTGGCGCAGTCCGTGCCGCCGGCACCCCGGGTCGGTCCGGAGCGGCCGCGGGGTTGCGGTCGGACTCCGCGGGTGACGCCTCCCGGGACGCGACGCGGCGCACGCATCGCATAATGCCGATCCTGCCGCGCTCGCCCGGAGGGCCGCATGACCGACTACATCGACCGGATCGCCGATTTCGTCCACCGTACCCGGCTGGAGGACATTCCGCCGGCGGCGCTGGCCCACCTGCGCCGGATCTTCGCCGACACGCTGGTGGCGATGGCCGCCGGGATGCAGCAGCCCGAGATGCGCGCGCTGGTCTCGCGCCAGCTCGACGAGGGCGCGGACGGTATGGCGCAGGTCGTGGGTACGGGGCGCCGGGCCGCGCCGATGGATGCGGCGGCACTCAACGCCACGGCGGGCTGCTGGCTTGAACTGGACGAGGGCAACCTGAGGACCAACGGCCACCCGGGCATCCAGGTGCTTCCGGCCGCGCTCGCCGTCGCGCAGCAGCTGGGGGCGAGCGGACGGGAGTTCCTCGAGGCGTGCGCGGTCGGCTACGAGGTGTCGGGCCGGCTGGGCGGCGCCTGCGACATGCGCATGATCGTCCACCCGCACGGCACGTACGGCGTGGTGGGGGCGGCAGTCGCGGTGGCTCGTTTGCGGGGACTTCCCCGCGAGCGCTTGCGCGAACTGGTCAACCTCGCGGGGTCGTCCCCGCTGGCGGGAAACCGGATGACCATGAAGGACGGGGCGACCCTGCGCAACTGGTACGCGGCGCACAGCGCCCAGATGGGGCAGATGGCGGTGCGGCTGGTCGAGTCGGGGTTCACCGGGCCGCACGACGGAATCCGTCCGACCTGCAACGACATCCTGTACGACAACTTCCGACCGCACGACGTCGTCGAGGGCCTGGGCCGCGAATGGGTGCTCGCGGAGGGCTACCTCAAGCTCTATCCCTGCGCCCGACCGATCCATGCGGCGATCGACGCGCTTCGCGATGCACTGGCGCGGGCGCCTCGCCCGGTGACGGCGGAGGAGATCGTCGCCATCGATCTTCGCTCGTTCCGGTTCGTCGTCTATCTCGACCGCACCGATATCCGCAACGCGTTCGCCACGCGGTTCTCGACGCCCTTCGCGCTCGCCAGCGCGATCTGGCACGGCAGCCACGGGCTGGAGTGCTTCTCCGACGAGGCCGCCGCCCGTCCGGCCATCCTCGAGCTCGCGCGTCGCGTACGCATGACCGAAGTCCCCGAGTACACCGCCGCGTTCCCCGCGCGCCAGCATTGCGACCTGGCGATCACGCTTCGCGACGGCCGTCGGCTCGAGGGTCGCTGCGAGACGATGCGCGGGGAGCCGGGCAACCCGGCCGACGATGCGGAGTTCGAGCGCAAGTTCCTGGCGATCGGATCCCCGATCTGGGGCGAGCCGCGTGCGCGCGCGCTGTACGCCGAGGCTCTCGCGGTGGATGCGGTGGGTGACATGCGCGGTTTCGCCGGCGGTCCGATCTGATCCGGTCGGTGGCCGGTGCCGGGCAGTCCCGTCGCGCGCCCCCGGCCGGACACCGGCGACCACCACGGCGTCATCGCCGCGCTGCGCGCGCCGTGCGGTAACGGGCCTTCCACCCGCTGGGCATGGTCGCCCGGATGCGGGCGCCCGACGGCCCCCGCCTATACTCGCGATCCTCATCGAGCGCAGGACCGCGCAAGTCGAACCGACATGAACAGCTTGCCCGACCCTCGTCGCTACCCGCCGCGCGGCGCCCCCGACCGCCTGCTGGAACTCACCCGTGCGGCGCTCAACACGGGCGACCCGATCGCGCGCTCCGTCCACGACGACGCGCTCGTGTCCGAGTTGCGCGCGCGCTGGACCGACGGGGATGATCGCGCGCTCGAGCAGGCGCTGGCGGCCGCCACCGGACCGGCCGAGTACGCGCACTTGCTGGCGCGGGCACGCGACGCCACCGAGCCGCTCCTCGCCGCCGGCGAGGTGGCCCCGCGACTGTTCGCGTTGCCGCTGGTGATCGTGGCCGGTGGCACGGCCGGGCGCCACCTCGGCGGCGCGCTGCCCGATGTGGCGGCGGTCGAGTCCCTGCTGGCCGAGCACTCGGCGCTGGGCGACGCGCAGCGGTTCTCGATCGGCAACGCGCTGTGCGGCCCGGGCGGGCTGCAGGCCGTCGGACTGGGCAGCCTCGCGCGCGCCCAGTCCGGGGCCGAAGCGGCGGCGCGCCTCGCCGGGATGGCCGACGAGTTCACGCCCGAGCCCATCGACCTGGGCGACGGGACCGAGGCGGTGCACCTGCGCTTCCTCGTGGGCGCCGCATGGCTCAGCAGCGAAGCCCGGCGCTGGGTACGGCCCGGTGACGCGGCGGGACGATGGGCGACGCCGCTCACGCACCTGCTCGCGCGCCAGCTCGCCCAGGCCGACGTCACCGTGCTGCCGCTGGCGCGACCGCCGCTACCGCTCGCGCACGCGGCCGCGGCAGGAGAGTCGGCGGCGGCCGACATCGGCTTCCAGCTGTTCGCCGGGGCGGCGCTGCGTCGCGCGCGCGCCTCGGCCGGCGAACCCACGGCCATCATCGCCGCGCACCGCACGGACCGCGCGCAAGGCCCTGCGGGCGAGTTGCGTGTCACCCTGTCCTCGCCGTTCGACGCCGCGCTGTGCGAGGCATGGACGCGCCCGATCGGCGCTGGCGACGACCTGCCGTCGCTGACCGCGACGATCGACGGTTTCCTCCAGGAATGCCGTGTCGCCGACCGGGTGCTGGTCCCGGAGGTGATGCCCGATCGTCACCCGGCCCGCCCTGCCGAGCGACTGCTGCTGACGGTTGCCGACCTCGAGGCCGACGGCGCCCCGGCGGCGCCCGTCGCGCACTGACTGCGATGCGGCCCCTCGCTCCCCGGACGGATACGGAAGTCGTCCCCTCCCGCCGCATGAGCGCGCTCGAGCGGGTTTGCAGGGCGGGGCTGCTCGCGGCACTCGCCGGCGCGATCGTGGCGCTGCCCGCGCCGGCGCTGGGGCAGCGCACTGCCGCCGCGGTGGCGAGCACCGCGCCGCGCGCGTCCGTCGAACCCGCGCCGCGCGGGGCCGCTTCCGCCGCGATCGCCGAGTCGCCCGAGGCGCTGTTCCGACGCGCGCTGCAGTACACGGTTCAGGTGCGCACCACCGTGACCCTGCCCTTCGAGGGCGATCGCAAGGGGGCCCAGCGTGGCGCCGGGTTCCTGGTCGACGCCGCGCGCGGCTGGATCATGACGAACTCGCACGTGGTGTCCGGCTCGCAGGCGCGGGTGGAGGTCGCGTTCGCCGACAACGAATTCATCGAGGCGCAGCGGGTCTACGTCGATCCGTTCCTCGATCTCGCGGTGCTGGCGATCGATCCCGAACGCACGCGCGCGATCCCCGTCCCCGCGCTCGAGTGCGACCGCATGCCGCCGGTCGGGCATGCGGTGGGTGCCTTCGGGCACCCGTGGGGCCTGCGCTACACCGGAACGCGCGGCATCATCTCCGGGGTGACCGCGCGGTTCGAGTTCGAGGTCCTCCAGACCGATGCCCCGATCAACCAGGGCAACTCGGGCGGGCCGCTGATCAGCCTCGAGAACGGTCGTATCGTCGCGATCAACACGCTGACCTTCCGCGGGGCGCAGAACACGAACTTCGCGATCTCCACCGTCTACGCCTGCGGCATCCTGCGGCTGCTCCAGGAGGGGCGCGACCCCAGCCCACCCGAGCTCACCTGGGTGTCCTTCCGCGACGTCGACGAGCGCCGCCTGTTGCGCATCGCCCGCAACTTCGCCCGCGACGCCCTGCCGCTGGAGCCGGGCGACATCGTGCGCGGCGTGGTGGGCGTGATCGATCGCATCGATAACGACACCCAGCTGGTCCATGCGCTGCGCGGGCGGCTGGACGACTTCACGCTGCAGGTGCTGCGCGCGGGCCAGCCGGTGCAGGTGCGGGGACGACTGCCGGCCGCGCCGCGGGTGATGGAGCGCCGCGGCATCCTGGTCGGGGGCGTGCTGATCGCCGAGTCGCGCTACCGGGACAGCCCCGACGTCGGGGCCCCGGCGCTGGTGGTCCATCATGTCGAGCCGGGTTCGCCGGGGCAGTCGGCGGAATTCAGCCCGGGCGACCTGGTGGAATCGGTCGCGGGGCGCCCGGTGCGCACGCTCGACGAGCTCTCGGCGGTACTGGGCGAACTGGGCGGGCGTCGCGTGGTTCCGGTCGTGCTGCGCAGGTTGGGCGGCGGGCAGCGCGCCTACTTCAGCTTCCTCGAGCGCCCGATGGCGATGGTCGGCGTGGAGCGCGTCGACCTCTCGCGGCGGGACTGAACCCGCGGTCGCGCGGCGCCCCGCGGCGGGGCGACGTCGCGGCCGACCGCCCGGCTCACGCGGGCAGCGGTGTCGCGGGGATGTCGTCGGGCTCGGCGACGCCGAGCAGGTCGGCCACGTGGTCGGCGATGGCCATCGACGAGGTGAGTCCGGGTGACTCGATGCCGAACAGGTTGACCAATCCCGGGATGCCGTGCTCGCGTTCGCCGTGGATGACGAAGTCGGCCGGCGGCTCGCCCGGTCCGGTGATCTTGGCGCGGATGCCGGTGTAGTCGGGGGTGAGCGCGCCATCGCGCAGCCCGGGGTAGTAGCGCCGGATCGCCTCGTAGAAGGCCGGCTCGAGCGAGTGGTCGAACTGGTAGTCGATGCGATCGATCCAGTTGAAGTCCGGCCCGAACTTCACCCGACCGCTCAGGTCGACGGTCACGTGCACGCCGAGCCAGTCGCTGCGCGCGACGGGATAGACCAGTCGCGAGAAGGCGGGCTTGCCGGTGAGTGCGTAGTAGTGGCCGATCGCGTAATGGGTCTTCGGGACCGTATGGACCGGCACTCCGCGCAGCGCACCGGCGAGCTGCGGTGCGGTCAGCCCGGCGCTGTTGACCACGGTGGCGCAGTCGATGCTCATCGGATCCGCGCCGCCGACCTCGAGGCGGATGAAGTCGCCGTTGATACCCCCGCCGGTGACCGGGCTGCCGAACACGCAGGTGGCCCCGGCATTCTCCGCGTCGCCCTGGTAGGCGAGCATGAGCGAGTGGCTGTCGATGATGCCCGACGAGGGCGAATGCACGGCCGCCGCGAACACCACCTCGGGTTCCATCGCGCGCGCCTCGTCCACCGATACCCAGCGCAGGTCGCCGACGCCGTTGGCCTCGGCCTGTGCCTTGTACTTCGCGAGCTGGGGCACCTGGTCGTCGTGCGTGGCGACGATCAGCTTGCCGATGCGACGGTGCGGGATGCCGCGCTGCGCGCAGTAGCGGTAGAGCTTGTGCTTGCCGGCCACGCACAGCTTCGCCTTGAGCGAGCCGGGCGTGTAGTAGATGCCCGCGTGGATGACCTCGGAGTTGCGCGAGCTGGCTCCGTTGCCGATCCCGTCGGTGGCCTCAAGCACGATGACCTCGCGCCCCGCGCGCGCGAGACGGCGCGCGATCGCCAGTCCCACCACGCCGGCCCCCACCACCACACAGTCGACCCGCTCCGCCATCCCGCCGTCCCGATCGTTGCGTCGTTGTCCGCGCGGCGCTGCCGCCCGCCGGGGCGCCATGCCGCGACACCGGTGCGCGCCTCGCGACCGGGGTCGCGCAGTGTAAGGCAAAATCCCGGGATGACTTCCGCCCCGGGCTGGGATCGGGACTTCGCCCGCCATCGTCCGTTCTTCGCGGCACTCGAGCCTCGACTCGCGTCGCTTGCGCGACTGCCCGACTTTCCGGGCAGGGCGCAGGCCGATGCGTGGCTGCGCGAGTCCGACGACGCGATCCGCGATGCGTTGGGCAAGTCGCTGACACTGGTGGCCCCCGACGCGCGAGCGGGCGCCCGGGACTACGAGCGGGCCATTGCCGATCGCGGAGAACTCGCCTGGCGGGAGCGCGACTGGCACGACCTGATGAACCTCCTGGCATGGCTGGCCTTCCCGCGCACGAAGGCTGCGATCAATGCCGGCCATGTGGCCTCGGCCGCCGAGGTGCACCCGGCGTCCGGGCGAGGGCCCCGACGCGATGCGCTCACCCTGTTCGACGAGAGCGGTGCGCTGGTGGCCTGCAGCGATCCGGGGCTGCTCGACCTGCTGCGGGGCTTCCGCTGGCGCGAACTGTTCGTCGAGCACCGCGAGGCGGTGCGCACGCAGTTGCGCGTGCTGGTTGTCGGGCACGGACTGCTCGATCGTTGCCGGCAGCCGTGGCCGGGCATGACCGCGCACGCGCTGTGCCTTCCGGTGTCGGCGGCCGAGTGCGCCCTCGATGCGCCCGCGCTCGGCCACGTGCTCGACGAACGCATGGCCGGGGCCGTGGCCGCGCTCGCCACGCCCCGCGATCTGTCGCCGCTGCCCCTGATGGGCATCCCCGGATGGTGCGCGGACAACGAGGACCCGGCCTTCTACGGCAACACCCGCATCTTCCGGCCGGGGCGACGTGCATGATCGACCGTCGCGTCCCGCAGGACCGTCCCTGAGCCGTCGGGGCTGGCGTACCGGGACCGACGCCCGCTAGACTGACAGGCGACCCCGGCGTTCGACCGGGGCATCGGAGCGCCACGAGGGGCGCGTCGGGCGCTCCGCTTCCAGGGGGGGATGGCTATGCGGGGTCCATGGGTGGGTCTGGCGCTCATCGCGACGGTGGGCGCCTTCGCGCCGCCGGCAGCCGCGCCTGCGTACGCGCAGGAGCGCACGCTCGAGCAGGTCAAGACCGAGGTTCTTCGTCGCGCGGGACGGCAGAACCCGTTCGAGTTCGTCCGTCGCGATGACGTCGAGGAAGTGGTGCGGGGGCTGGACAGCCTGGACCGCGACCACTGGGCGCAGCAGTGGTGCCGCATGGGGCTGCGCCACGAGGCGCGCGGCGATCGCCTGCTCGCCGAGGGCGCCGCCCCCGCGCAGATCGGCGAGGCCTACACGCTGGCGTTCAACTACTGCCGGGCCGGTCGCTATCCGGTGGCGAGCACGCCGGGCAAACGCGAGGCCTACCAGCATTCGCTGCGCATGTTCCGCAAGGCCGCTGCCTACTTCGATCCACCGTTGCAGATCGTCCGCTTCCCGTTCGAGGGGCGCGAACTGATCGGCTACCTGCAGGTGCCGCGCGGCGCGGTTCGCCCGCCCGTGGTGCTGCACTGGGGAGGGGTGGACGGGTGGAAGGAGGATCGCCAGCTCAACAGCAGCGTGCTCCATCGGTTCGGGTTCGCGACCTTCACGATGGACATGCCCGGCACCGGGGAGAATCCGATCCTGTTCGGAGAGCCGCGGGCCGAGCGCACCTTTTCCGCGGCCATCGACCATCTGATCGGTCGCGGCGATGTCGACGGTCGTCGCATCGGCGTCTGGGGCTCCAGTTTCGGCGGCTACTGGGGCGCGAAGCTCGCCTACACCGAGGCTGGCCGCATCCGCGCGGCCGTCACGCAGGGCGGGAACGTGCATCACGGCTTCCAGCCGGAATGGCTGGGTCCGGCCCTCACGCGCACCGCGGCCACGTATCTCCTCGGGCCCTCGAGCCTGCTCGACGCGCGCAGCTTCGTGCTCGGCGTGCGTACCCTGGACGAGGTGCTGCGAGCCGCGCCCGCGCTGTCGCTGAAGACGCAGGGCCTGCTCGACCGCCCCTCCGCGCCCCTGCTGGCGGTCAACGGCAAGCTCGACGACCAGGCGCCGATCGAGGATGTCTACATCCTGCTCGAACACGGCGCGCCGAAGGAAGCCAGGGTCTATCCGCAGGGGCGGCACATGGGCCGCAGTCCCGGCATGCGCGAGGACGAACTGGCCACGATGATCGCCACCTGGTTGCGCCAGCGGCTGGGGCCCTGAACCCGCGGCTCGACCCCCGCGGGTCCGCCGGTGGCCGGCGCGGGACCGTGCGCACTGCGCGCGGCCCGGGCCGTGTTTCGACGGAGGGCTCAGCCCACGGTGAGCACGATCTTGCCGATGTGCTCGCCGCTTTCCATCAGCGCGTGCGCGGCGGCGGCCTGCGCGAGCGGGAAGGTGGCATGGATCACCGGCTTGACGCGCCCGGCGGCCAGCAGCGGCCACACCTCGCGCTCGAGCGCGGCGGCGACGCCGGCCTTGTAGGCGTCGTCGCGGGGACGCAGCGTCGAGCCGCTCATCGTCAGGCGCCGTCGCATGAGTTCGTTGAGGTCCACGGTGGCCTTCATGCCCCCGAGGAAGGCGATGAACACCAGGCGACCGTCGTCGGCGAGGCAGCGCAGCTCGCGGCCGACGTACTCGCCGCCGACCATGTCGAGGATGACGTTCACGCCGCGCCCGCCGGTGGCCTCGCGGATCACCGCCTCGAAATCCTCGTCGCGGTAGTTGACGGCACGGCGAGCGCCCAGGCGCTCGCAGGCGGCGCACTTCTCCGCGCTGCCAGCCGTCGCGTAGACCGTGTGGCCGCGCGCGGCGGCGAGCTGGATGGCGGTGGTGCCGATGCCGCTGGAGCCCCCTTGCACCAGCAGGCTTTCGCCGGGTGCGAGCCGGGCGCGTTCGAACACGTTGCTCCAGACGGTGAAGAAGGTCTCCGGCACCGCGGCCGCCTCGATCATCGAGAAGCCCGCCGGGACGGGCAGCACGCTGCCGGCGGGCGCGAGGCAGTGGCTGGCGTAGCCACCGCCGTTGGTGAGCGCGCAGACGGCATCGCCCACCTTCCAGCGGTCCACGCCCGGGCCGACTGCGGCGATCGTGCCGGCCACTTCCAGGCCCGGGAGGTCGCTCGCGTTCTTCGGCACCGGGTAGCGACCGATGCGCTGGAGCACGTCGGGGCGGTTGACCCCGGCGGCCTGCACGGCGATCAGCACTTCGCCGGCCCGCGGTACGGGCATCGCGCGGCGCGCGGGCCTGAGCACTTCGGGCGCGCCGGGCGTGGAGATTTCGACGCAGTCGAATTCGGTGGGCAGGGTCATGGGCGGTAATCCTCGGATCGAGCGGCGCGGCGCGTCGCTGTTGGACGGGAGCAGGGTGAATCGAGGCGTCCCGATCGGCGCGGGCGCGGCGAGTCGCACGAAGCCCGGCGGGTGGCCATGCCGGGTGCCCCGCGGCATCCGGCGACCGGTGCGAGGGGGACGAGGATTGCGCCGGCCGTGGCCGGGACAGGCGGGACGAATGGAAAGACAGGCACGCTGCACCGGACAGGCACGGCAGGCAAGACGGCCGCGATGGGCGCGACGGCACCGACAGGCACCCGCCGCAGGGGCGGCGCGACAGCCGCGCCACGTACGGAACGCACGCGGCGCACGGCACGCGCGCCAGGCAAGACGGACCGGGCGGACACGGCCGGCGCGGCGGATACGGCGGGCATGGCTGGCGCCGCGGCAGGCACGACCGGCTCGCGGCTCACCGTGCGAGCGTCGCGCGCACCTCGGCGGAGCGATCCCACAGGTTCGGGACCTGGGCGCTGGAGTAGCCGGAGACGAACGGTTTCTCCTCGCCGGTGGCCGGGTCGTAGACGTGGCGCGATACCGCCCCGATGTTCGCACCGTAGACGTGGACGCTGATCGACACCCGGTCGTCCAGCGCGTTGCTGACCTCGTGGATGTCGCCCTCCGTCGGTGACAGGCGATCGACGGCACCGGGCTCCAGTCGATACTCGCCAGCCACCTGGAGCGGTGCGCCGGGCGCGGGCCGCGCGAAGCGCCGGCAGCGCTCGGCGCCGCGCAGCATGCCCACCATGCCCCAGGTACAGTGGTCGTGTACCGGCGTGCGCTGCCCCGGTCCCCATACGAAACTCACCACCGAGAAGCGTTCGAGCGGGTCGCAGTGCAGCAGGTACTGGCGGTAGTAGACCGGGTCGGGCACGGTGGCCTCGTCGGGCAGCCAGTCGTCGTGGGCCACCAGCGCGCCGAGCAGCGCCGCCCCGCGGTCGAGCATCGCGGCCTCGTCGCGTCCGTGGGTGGCGGCCAGCGTGGTGAACTCGGCGATGAACTGGCGCAGGCGTTCGAGATGGGCCATGGCGGCGTGTCCTCCGGGAAGGCCGCATGGTAGCGCGCTCGCCGCGGGGGTGCGCGCGAGCCGGGGCTACCATCGCCCCCTCTGCTCCGCAGGCCGCATGCGCCGTGCACCGATGCCATGGCTTGCGGCACACACCGGGTACCCCATCACAGGAGGGTTTCGATGGCTTCAGGCGTGTTCGACATGGCGCTGCAGCGCGATCTCTGGTCCACCGCCGAATTGCGCGAGATCTTCGGCGAGCACGCGCGCGTGCAGCGCTGGTTCGACTACGAGGCGGCGCTCGCGCAGGCGCAGGCGAGCCTCGGGCTGGTGCCCGAGGCTGCCGCCCGCGAGATCGACTCGAAGTCGCGCGACGGGACGATCGACCTCGAGCGGATCGGGGTCGCCGTGCGCGTGGCGCGCCATCCGCTGGTCCCCGCGCTGCGCGAACTGGCGCGCCGCTGCAGCGACGAGAGCGCGCAGTGGCTGCACCACGGACCGACCACGCAGGACGTGCTCGACACGGGAACCGTGCTCCAGTTGCGCGCCGCGCATGCGGTGTTCCTGCGCGACCTCGCCGCAGTGGGACGCGAACTCGAACGACTGGCCGGGACCTGGCGCGATGCGCCGATGGCCGGACGCACGCACGCGGTACAGGCCTTGCCGATCACCTTCGGGCACAAGTGCGCGATCTGGCTGGCTGAACTGGCCCGCCACCACGAACGGCTGCTGCAGGTCGAGCCGCGGCTGTTCGTGGGTAGCCTGGTCGGCGCGGTCGGCACCCAGGCGTCCTTCGGCGAGCAGGCGGGTGAACTCGAACGGCGCCTGATGGCCCGCCTCGGGCTCGGCGTGCCCGAGATCAGCTGGCAGCCCGCGCGCGACCGCTTCGTCGAGTATGCCGGGCTGCTGGGCCTGCTCGGCGGCACGCTCGCCAAGATCGCGGCCGAGATCGTGCTGCTGTCCCATGACGAGATCGGCGAACTCGCCGAGCCCTCCGCGGACGGCAAGGTGGGTTCGTCGACGATGCCGCACAAGCGCAATCCCGCCGCCTGCGAAAACATCGCGCTGCTCGGCCGCTCGCTTCGCTACGCGGTCGCCTTCATGCACGAGGCGCTCGGCTCCCAGCACGAGCGCGACGGGGTGGCGTGGAAGGTCGAGTGGAAGGCACTGCCCGAGATCTGCATGACGGTGGCCGCGATGCTGGCGCAAACCCGCGAGGTACTCGCGGGCCTGCAGGTGGACGCGGCGCGCATGCGCGCCAACCTCGACCTGACCGGCGGCTACCTGCTGGCCGAGCGCGTGGTGTTCGTGCTGGCCCGCAAGGTCGGCAGGCAGATGGCCCGGCAGTGGGTGGAGCGCGCGATCGCGCAGGGGCGCGAGCACCGACTGCCGCTCGCCGATGCCCTGCGCCGCGATCCACAGGTCTGCGGTGCGCTCGGCGCGGACGAGATCGCCGCCGCCCTCGATCCTTCGGGCTACCTCGGGACTGCACCGGCAAGGGTCGACGCGCTGCTCGAGCAGGTGCGGGCGGCGGGATGGACCCGCCCGTGAAGGCGGGGCCACCGGCGTGCGGGCACCGAGCCCCGGTTCGCAGGCGCGGGTGGTTGCAGGCGAGGACGTCATGAAGACCGTCGGCGGCAGCGAGCGCCGATGCGCGGGCCCCGACGCGCGGACGACGACGCGGGTCGGTCGGGCGCAATCGCATGCGTGTCTGCCAGGCGAGCCTCGCACGGTGCACGACCGTCGTCGCTGGCGCTCGGCTCGAAAGGCTCGCGAAAGGGCGGCGGCGGATACTCTGCGTCACCGTACGGACCGGGTTGTGATCACGGATTGTGCGGCGCAACATTGAAAGGTCTCGGACCCCCTAGCGGAGGCCCGTACGACCTGTGGTAACGTTGCGCGAGTTCGCAGTTGGCCACTCCCCAGGTGGCCGGGCCGGCGTGGCGAGTTCGCGTTCGCCGGCAGCGGGCAGTCCCCCTCGCCGCGGGTTCGGTTCCGGGGGGCTGCGCGGAGGGCCGGAGGCGGAGGTTCAAGGGGCCTCAGCCGCGGGACACACCGCGGCGGGACCCGGAGCGGTTTCACGCAATCTCGTAACGGAGGAAG
>CAIKXV010000162.1 GCA_903831455.1 uncultured Pseudomonadota bacterium
GAGCAGGAAGTCGCCGCGGCTACCCTGCACCACAGAGTACGGTATGGACTGCCTGCGTAGCTTCTCCTCGGCGGAGGCGAGGCCTTCCCGGGTGGCGGCTTGTGCGTAGATCACGAAGTAGGTGTTCTGGCGGAGCTGCAGGCCGATCGAGTTCTGTCGCAGGTTGCCGGTGCCGGTCACCTGCGCATGCGCGACTGGAAGCAGATCGACCTGTAAGGATACGCCCTTGCCTGGTGCAGGAGGGGGCGGCACTGGGACGCTGACGTCGGTGCGGGTCAGCACGCCGTTCTGGGTGGCGAGTTCGGAAGTGGTTGCGGTCAGCTTCCGGCTGACTTCGCTCATGTTCTGCTGGGTTGCCTGGGTCCCGATGGTTCCGAGGATGAGCGTAGGTAGGCCCAGTGCCGCGAAAAAGATGTCGCGGAGCGAACGCCGTTGCTCGTGCTCGATGATCGCGACTGTCAGGCCCACCAGAAGCGCGACGAAAGTGCCGAGTACCATGAAGACCTGCGGAAACACGTTTCCCACCGAGTCGACATGGGTGAGGTCAGCCCCCATCAGCGCAAGCAGCCGGGGAAAGAACCACGCGAGCAAGCCCGCGAATGTCCCGATGAGAAAGCAGGTGATGAGCCAGCCGACAGCCACGCGACCGACCAGGGTTCGTGCCGGAGTTGCTGCGGTGGTGAGTTTAGAGGGGGCTGCAGGGTCGGCCATGCCATCGTTCTCCACGGTTATCGCCCCAGTGTAGTGATCACTCCGTCGGGCCGTTAATGCTGTAGGAGCGAGCCGGGGGCTGGTCGGAATCGCAGGTCCCGTAGCGCACGTTCGTCGCGCGCAGCCAGTCGCGGTAGGCGTTTGCCAGCCGGTCGGCCGGACAGTGTCGTTCGGCCGAGCGATCCAGGGGTAGCCGCGCCGGCTGCTGGGATTCGATCACGGGACGGTCCTGCTCGAACACGGCCGACTGGAACGCCTGGAGCGTGGCCGTGGGCGTCTGCGTGTCGGTGGTGGCTTGCAGGAACCAGACGCGGCTGAGCGTCTCCTCCACCGGCAGCACGAACAGCGCATAGGCATCGCCGTTCGTGCCGTCCACCGGTCGCTTGGCAAGCAATGCGCTGTAGGGTCCGAGGACCTCGTAGCGATAGTCGACCCAGCCGCCTGCCGTGGCTGACGCCATTGCCCTCGGCTGCCACACGCGGACCGACTCGATGCCGGGTCGTCCGTCGGGCTGGAACGCGACCGAATAGTCCGCCACCGGTGGTTGCCCCGGCGAACCCAGCGTGCCGGGATGCACGAATTCGAAGTGGGCGATATCGAGGAAGTTCTCCACGACGCGCGGTGCACTGGTGGCGACCGTGAACGGGCCGGTCAGGACTCGCCGCTCCGGAAGGGCATCGAGCGCAGGCGGTCCGCGATCGTCCGTCCCGCCGGGCCGCACCCATACCAGTCCGTGCCGCCCCCGCGCCTGCCATGCGCGCACCCCATGGCCTTCGGGAGGAACGAAATCCGGTTGCGCAGGCACGCGCAGACAGCGTCCGTCTCCGGCAAAGGTCCAGCCGTGGTACGCGCACTGCAAGCCGCCGGGGACAGGATGGCCGAGCGAGAGCCGGGCCCCGCGGTGCGGGCAACGGTCGACCAGCGCATGCAGTGCATCGCCCTCCTGCCAGACGACGAGATCGGTGCCGAAGGCTCGGGTCGAGAGTGGCGCCTCGCCCGGTTGGGCGAGTGCGGCAACCGGGACCCAGGCGTCGGGAGGCGTACTCGCTCCCGAGGTCCCGAGGGTCACGGTTGCCAGCGAGGTCAAGCGGGATTACTTGCCTGCGGGGATACGGCCTTCGACGCCGCGGACGTAGAAGTCCACCTTGTCGCGCCACTCCTGCGAAGCCACCTCGCCCTTGGGCAGACGCTCCTTGCCGGCGCTGTCCATGACCGGGCCGGTGAACACCGCGAAGCTGCCGTCCTTGAGGCCGGCCGACAGCTTGTCCACCTGCGCACGGATCTCGGCCGGGACGACTTCGGACACCTTCACCAGCGCGTTCTGGCCTTCCTTCACGCCCCAGACGGTCCGCTCGACCTTCCAGGTGCCGTCCATCACGTCCTTGATCGCCTTCTTGTAGTAGTTGCTCCAGTCGACGATGCAGGAGGCAAGGTGCGCCTTGGGCGCGAAGGCGCTCATGTCGCTGTCCCAGCCAAACGCATACTTGCCGTTCTTCTCGGCCGTCTGCAGCACGGCGGTCGAGTCGGTGTTCTGCAGCAGCACGTCCGCACCGGCGTTGATCAGGCTCTGGGCCGCTTCGGCCTCCTTGGGCGGATCGAACCAGGTGTTGACCCAGACCACCCGGGTGCGGATCTTCGGGTTCACGCTCTGCGCGCCCAGCGTGTAGGCGTTGATGTTGCGCAGGACCTCCGGGATCGGGAAGCTTCCGACGAAGCCCAGGGTATTGGACTTGGTCATGGCACCTGCGATCACGCCCGCGAGGTAGGCGTCCTCGAAGAACTTCGCGTCGTAGATGCGCATGTTGTCGGCGGTCTTGTAGCCGGTCGCATGCTCGAACTTGACCTGCGGGAACTCGCCGGCCACCTTGAGCATCGGCTCCATGAAGCCGAAAGAGGTCGCGAAGATGATCTTGTTGCCCTGCGTGGCAAGGTCGCGGATCACGCGCTCGGCGTCGGCACCCTCGGGCACCTTCTCGACGAAGGACGTCTGCACCCGGTCGCCGAACTCCTTCTCGACCGCCTTGCGGCCCTGGTCGTGCGCGAATGTCCAGCCGGCGTCTCCGACCGGGCCGACGTAGACCCACGCCGCCTTGAGCGGGTCGGGCTTGGGCGGGGCGGGCGGCGCCTTGGCGACCGGCTCCTCCTTCTTGCCGCATCCGGACAGGCCGAGCGCGGCGACGGCGGCCGCCGCTCCTGCGCCTGCCACCAGGGCACGCTTGCGAACATCGGTCATGCTTTGGACTCCTCTGAGGTCACTACGGGGACAAAAGGATCAATGCCCTGGATGATAGGCCTTGCCGAGCGATGCCGGCATGTTCAGGCGTATCCACGTCGGGTTCCGGCTGATGACGGCCAGCACCACGATGGTCGCGACGTACGGCAGCATCGCCAGCCAGTAGCTGGCGATCGGTACCCCCGCGGTCTGCATCCAGAATTGAACCATCGTCAGGCCACCGAACAGGTAGGCGCCAAGCAAGACACGTGCCGGTCGCCAGGTGGCAAAGGCGGTCAACGCCAGGGCGATCCAGCCCCGTCCGGCCACCAGTCCCTCCACCCACATCGGGGCATACACCACCGACAGGAACGCGCCCGCCAGACCGCAAAGTGCCCCCCCCGCGACGACGGCCAGGAGGCGCAGGGTACGTACCGGATAGCCCAACGCGTGGGCGGACTCGGGCGACTCGCCGATCGCGCGCAGGATGAGCCCGGCACGGGTCCGGTACAGCATCAGGGCGATCGCCACGCACAGCAGCAGGGCGATCCACGCGAGCGGATGCTGCCGGAACAGGGCGGGGCCGAGGACGGGAATGTCCGAAAGCAGCGGGAGGGCCCATTGCGCCCGATCCGAGAGCCGCTGACCGACGTAGCCGGCCCCCACGAATGCGGAGAAGCCGCCGCCGAAGATCGACAGCGCGAGTCCGGTCGCGTACTGGTTGGTATTCAGGCCGATGACGAGCACGCCGAACACGAGCGCCATGCCGCCGCCGGCGGCTGCGCCCGCAGCAAAGGCGAGCATGTCGCTGCCGGTCGCGAAGGCGGTGGCAAAGCCTGCGATCGCGGCCACCAGCATCATGCCTTCGGCACCGAGGTTGAGCACGCCCGCGCGCTCGTTGAGCAAGAGCCCGAGACCGGCCAGTGCCAGCGGAGTCCCCGAGGCGATGGTCGCCGCGAGCAGGAGTGCGACCTCGTTCATGCGGCCCTCCGGCGCAGACGGTTGCCGACCAGCGTGTCACAGGCGAGCAGCAGGAACAGCAGCAGGCCCTGGAACACCCCGCTCAGCGCGTTGGGCAGGCCCAGCCGGGACTGGGCGAGTTCGCCACCGATCACCATCATCGACAGCAGGATGCCGGCCAGCACGATGCCCACGGGATGCAGCCGACCGACGAAGCAGACGATGATCGCGGTAAAACCGATGCCGGTGCTGAGGTAGGGCGTGAGCTGCCGGACGGGACCGGCCACCTCCATCGCCCCGGCGAGTCCGGCGAGCCCGCCCGAGAGCAGCAGCGCGAACCACAAGGCCTGGCGCGAGGAGAATCCCGCATAGCGAGCGGCCATCGGGGCGGCGCCACCGACCTGGAGTTCGTATCCCTTCCACGACCGGAACAACAGCACCCATGCGGCCACTGCGAGCAGCGGTGCCAGCAGGGCGCCCCAGTGCAGTCGTGTTCCCTGCCACAGCGGCAGCAGCCAGGTGGAGGAGGGGAAGGTCGGCGTCTGGGGGAAGTTGAATCCCTGGGGATCGCGCCAGGGACCGAACACCAGGTAGTTCAGCAACTGCTGCGCGACGTAGACGAGCATCAGGCTCACGAGGATCTCGTTCGCGTTGCAGCGATCGCGAAGCCATGCGGTCAATGCTGCCCAGGCCATGCCGCCCAGCACGCCTGCGACAAGCAACGCGACGGCGAGGCTTCCCCGCGGCATGCCCGGCAGCGCGCCCGACAGCCAGAGGGCGACTCCGCCGGCGGCGATCGCACCGACGAGCAGTTGTCCTTCGGCGCCGATGTTCCAGACGTTCGCGCGATAGCAGACGGCCAGTCCGAGCGCACACAGCACCAGCGGCGTGGCCTTGAGCAGCACCTCGCTGATCGGGCGCAGGCCGTTGATCGGCTGAACGAAGAACACCTCGAGGCCGCGCAACGGATCCTTCCCGAGTGCGACGAAGAGACCGGCGGCGATGATGGCCGTGAGCAGGAGTGCTATCAACGGCGAGAGCAGCCCCATCGCGATCGAGGGCTCGGGTCGGGGTTCAAGCCTGAGCACTGGAAGCCTCCTGGCCGGTCGCGACGCCAGGCCAGAGGCCGGACATCCAGGTGCCGATGGTCGTCACGTCCAGCTCGCCGCGAGGGACGGTGGGCGAGAGCCGACCTCGCGCCATCACGTACAGCCTGTCGCTGAGCGAGAAGAGTTCGTCGAGTTCCTCGCTCACCACCAGCAGCGCGCAGCCGGCGTCGCGCAGGGCAAGCAGTTCAGCCCGGATCTGTGCCGCCGCACCGACGTCAACCCCCCAGGTCGGCTGGCTCACCAGCAGCACCCGCGGACACGCATCGATCTCGCGCCCCACGATGAATTTCTGCAGGTTTCCGCCCGAAAGGCTGCGTGCCGCGGCTCGGGGGCCTGCAGCCTTCACCTTGAAGCGGTCGATGACGTGCGCGGCCAGCGCTCGCATGCGTCCGAGTGGCAGCAGGCCGGGGAGGGGCGCGGTCAGGTCGCGGGTCAGGGCGGTGTTGTGGGCGAGCGTCATCGTCGGGACCGCACCGCGGCCCAAGCGCTCCTCCGGCACGCTGTGCAGCCCCGCGGCACGGCGTTGCCTGGGCGAGGCGGCGGAGATGTCCAGGCCGAACAGCGACAGGGTACCGGGGGCGGCGCGCGTGTCCTCGCCCGACAGGGCGGCCATCAGGGCCTGCTGGCCATTGCCCGAGATGCCTGCGATCCCGACCAGTTCGCCGCATCGGACCTCGAGTGAAACACGGTCGAGATCGATGCCGTGCACTTCGGTGGCACGCAGGCTGAGCCCGGATACCCGCAGCGCAAGTTCGCCGGGCTCGCTCGACTGGTGCGCGAGAGCCGGCGGCTCGGCGCCGATCATCATGCGCGACAGCGACGCCGCGTCATGCTCGCGCGGGTCGACCTCGCCCGTCACGCGACCCGAGCGCAGCACGGTGCACCGGTGGCAGAGCGCTCGGATTTCCTCGAGCTTGTGGCTGATGTAGAGGATGCTGCAGCCTTCCGCCGCGAGCCGACGAAGCGTGACGAACAGCGAGTCCACCGCCTGGGGCGTAAGGACGGAGGTGGGTTCGTCGAGGATGAGCAGGCGAGGGGAGGTGAGGAGGGCGCGCACGATTTCCACGCGCTGGCGTTCGCCGACCGACAGCGCGTGCACGGGGCGCTGCGGTTCGATGTCGAGGCCATAGGTGCCAGCCACCCGTTCGATCCGCTCCTGCACCGCTGCCAGCGAAGAGCCGCGGTCGAGTCCGAGCCAGATGTTCTCGGCGACGGTCAGGGTGTCGAACAGGCTGAAGTGCTGGTAGACCATGCTGATGCCCAGGCGCCGGGCGTCGGCCGGGCTCGCGACCTGAACCTCCCGTCCGTCCCATCGGATGCTGCCCGCATCCGGACGAACGGCCCCGTACACGATCTTCATCAGCGTGGATTTCCCGGCACCGTTCTCGCCGAGCACCGCGTGCACTTCACCGGGCTCGACGCGCAGGTCGATGCCGTCGCACGCAGTCACGCCGGGGTAGCGGCGGGTGATGCCTGCAAGTTCGAGGCGAGCGGGAGTCACGCGTCCACCGCGCATGCATCGGACCCCGCGACGCGACGCCCACGCACCCAGGTCTCGCGCAGGTTGCCGGGCGTCGCCAGCATCAGCCACGCGAACACCCGCTCGTGCAGGGCTTTCGCATGGGCCTGCCGCCATTCCTGGACGCTGCTGGTCTGCCAGCGCCAGACGGTGAAATCCGCACAACGCCCCGGCTCAAGCAACCCGATCTCGCGGTCGAGGCCCAGCGCTGCAGCCGCTCCGCGGGTCGCCGCATGCAGGAGCGTCCATGCAGTGAGTCGCAGCCCCTGCAACGACTGGACTTCATACGCCTGCGCCATCGCGCGGGTCATGGACAGACTGGTCCCGCCGCCGACGTCGGTGGCGAGGGTCACCGGCACCGAAGCCGCATCGAGGGACTTCCAGTCCATCAGGCCGCTTCCGAGGAACAGATTGGAGCCCGGGCAGTGCGCGATGCAGGCGCCCGCGTTCGCGAGTGCCTCGCGGTCAGTCGCGTCCAGCCAGATGCCGTGGGCAAAGATCGAACGCGGGCCCAGCAGTCCATGGCGCGCGTACACATCGAGGTAGCTCCTGGCCTCCGGGAACAGCGATGCGATCCACGCCACTTCCTCGCGAGTCTCGGCGAGATGCGTCTGCATGTAGAGATCCGGAACCTCGTCGAGCAACGCGCCGGCCAGCGACAGTTGCGCCGGAGTGCTGGTGGCTGCGAAGCGAACGGTCACCGCGCACGACAGGCGGTCACGACCGTGCCAGCGACGGATATGCCGTCGGGCGGCCTCGATGCCGCCACCGGCCGGGTCGAGCAGTCCGGCTGGCGCATGGCGATCCATCAGCACCTTGCCGCCGATGATCCGCATCCCGCGCTCGGCCGATGCGTGGGCGAGTGCGTCGGCCGACTGCTCGTGAACCGTCGCGAAGACGGCTGCGCTGGTGGTGCCCTGGGCGAGCAACGCATCGAGGAAGCGTCGTGCTCCCTGCTCGGCATGCTCGGCGTCCGAATAGCGCAATTCCGCCGGGAAGGTGTAGCGCTCGAGCCAGTCGAGCAGGCCGGTCCCGTAACTGGCCATCACTTCGAGCTGGGGCAGGTGGACGTGGGTGTCGATGAACCCCGGCAGGATCAGGTGTCCCCGTCGATCGATCCTGTTCCAGTCGGCGCCGGGTTCGACGTCGGTGGCGTCCACGATGACGCCGGATTCGACCATCAGCCAGTGATCCGGGCGCCAGCGCACGGCCGCCGCGTCGACCGAGGTCAACCCGGGGTCGCGCGGGAGGTCGAGGAGGTCGCCGCGGATCGCGATCTTGGCCATGTGCAGGTTGCGGGGAGAAAGAGGCAAGTCTAAACGCGGGCAGGCGGTCGCGCCGATTACCCGCACCGCGCCCCTCGCTGTGCGGAGCAAAGGGCGTGCCCGTCCATCCGATCCCACCGGACGTGCAGGCCCGCCCCCGGCGCAGCGGCGCGAGCAGGGCGCAGCCGCGGATCACCCCTGAAGCAGTGGCGCGCGATTTCCGCGACCGGGCCGCCCGCGATGCCGTGGGCCGCCGTTCCGGGCACCGGGTACCGGGTACCGCACGCCACGGTTCGGAGCCGGACGGGACTCGATGGCCGCGGTCGCACGCGTCGGCCGCATCGGACCCTCGCAATCCGTCGCGGGGCGCTGCATCCATGCCGGCACCGAACAGACGCCGGGATGGTGCGCGGGACGGGATTCGAACCCGTATGCCTAGCGGCGGCGGGTTTTAAGCCCGCTACGTCTACCAGTTCCGTCACCCGCGCCCGAGGATGCCCGCTGCGCCACCGGCGCATGGACTCGCCCCACATGCTACCGGCCCGTGCGTTTCTGCGTAACATCCGACCGAGGGATACGCCCATCGACCGGCCAGGACGCAGCGCCGTGATCATCTACGACTTCACCTGCGAAGCAGGACATCGATTCGAGGGCTGGTTTGGCTCGGCGGCCGATTGCGACGCGCAACTCGAACGTGGGCTGGTCGCCTGCCCGCACTGCGACTCGTTGAAGGTGGCCAAGGTGCCCAGCGCCTCGCACGTGCATACCGGTGGCGGAGACGTGCCTTCGGGACCGTCCCGAAAGCCGTCGGCCCATCCGCAGGCGGCGGAACTGGCCGCCGCGATGCAACGCCTGCGCCAGTGGGTTTCATCGGCCGAGGACGTCGGCGACCGGTTCGTTCAGGAGGCTCGCCGGATCCACGATCGGGAGGCGCCTGATCGACCGATTCGCGGGGTGGCCAGCGCCGAGGATGCGAAGACGCTCCGGGACGAGGGTATTCCCGTGGTGTCTTTACCGGCCCATCTGGTCGACAAGCCGCACTGACGACGGTGGCGTCCACCCGGTCGCAGTGTGCGGGCCGGGAACACGGCGCCGACGCCGGGCGCGAAGCCACCTGGATCGCGGAGCGGCCTGTGCGGGGTCTGCGAAGGCTGCGGGCGTCCGTGCGCAGGCGGTCGATCGGCTCGAGGGTTCGCGATCGAATCCGCCAGCCCGCGCGGCCGAGGGATTGCGGCGCTGGATGGCTGCAATCAATCGGACCGACCCGCGCGCGGGAGCGGCGACCGGGGCGCCCGCGATCAGGCGGCGGGTGATCGGTCGTACGGCGATCGCGGCTGGCGGGCCCTGCTTCCACGCGTATCCGCCGAGCGCATAAGGTTGATTATGTAAAAGGACGGCAATCCCGTAACGGCTATCCCGTTCAGCCGCCACCCGCCTTGACGAGCAGGTCCAGGATCCGCTGCCGATCCTCGATCCGCGCGAAATCAGCCGCGCTGCGACCGGCCTGGTTCGTTCGTGCCGCGTCCGCCCCCCGGCGCAGAAGGAACGACACCGCGTCGATCCGTCCTTCGCCCGACGCCAGCATCAGCGGAGTGGTTCCGTTCTCCGATGCGAAGTCCACCGACGCACCGCGCTCGGCGAGGAGCGCCATGATCCCGACGTGTCCGCGCATCGCCGCGTAATGCATCGGAGCCCAGGCCGCCACCGCCGGTTGGGCGTCGACGCCCCGGGCGAGCAGCTCGCGAACGATGCCCTCGCTGCCCCCGAGTGCCGCGTACAGCAGCGGCGTCTCGCCAAACCGGTTCCGGACCACCAGACGTGCACCCGCACCCATGAGCAGGAGAGCCACCTCGCGATTCGCGCGCCGTGCCGCCAGCATGAGGAGCGTGTTGCCGTCAGGATCCGCCGTGTTCACATCCATGCCGAGGGACAACAGGCGGCGCACTTCGGATTCGGCGTTTGCCTCGACCGCCGCGAGCAGTTTCGCGTGCGTACCGTCGGCCTGCGCGAAGGCCGAGCCGATGGCCCCAAGGGCGACCAGGGGGATCGAGGCGAGAACGACGCTCGCGACCCTGCGCCGCTGATGACGATACCCCGCACTCTGGCTCATGCTGGAAGTCCGCGAAAACGACGGTCCCTGGGTGGAAGGACGGATTGCCGCGATGCGCGACTCCGCGTCAGGCCCGCCGGGAACGTCCCCGTTCACGCGGGAACCCCGAACAGGGCGCGAAAATTCTCCGACGTCGCGCGGGCGATCACCCCTGCCTCCACGCCCCTGACCGTTGCGATGCATTCGGCGACGTGAGCCACGAATGACGGCTCGTTCGTCCGGCCGCGGTACGGCACCGGGGCGAGATAGGGCGAGTCGGTCTCGATCAGCATTCGCTCCAGCGGAATCGCAGCGGCCACCTCGCGCAGGTCCGCAGCGTTGCGAAACGTGACGATGCCGGAGAACGAGATGTAGAACCCCAGTTCGATCGCGGCCTTCGCGAACGCAAGGGACTCGGTGAAACAGTGCATCACTCCCCCGACCGTCTCCGCGCCCTCCTCCCTGAGGATCGCCAGCGTGTGCTCGGCGGCCGCCCGCGTGTGCACGATGAGCGGCTTGCCGCAGGCCCGTGCCGCGCGCACGTGGCGCCGGAACCGCTCGCGCTGCCAGGGCGCATCCGCGTCAAGCCTGAAATAATCGAGCCCCGTCTCGCCGATGGCGACGACCCTCGGATCGCAGGCCTCCCGCAAGAGATCCTCGACGCTCGTCGCGTCGTCCTCGGGCTGATCGGGATGCACGCCGACCGACGCGTACAGATTCGGGTGCGCCGCCGCCAGCCGACGGATGGCCGGATATCCCTGGAGGTTGACCGAGACGCACAGGGCATGCGTCACCCCGGCGCAGGCCATCCGCGCGAGCACACCGTCGAGATCCGACAGCAGCTCGGGAAAATCGAGATGGCAGTGGCTGTCGATGTACATGCGTGTCACCAACGGCCGGCTGCCGGCGTCACGCCCTGGAGGTAGTCCAGCCAGAGCGCCTCGCGCTGCAGTTGCGCGTTGAGGGGATGCCGTATCCATCGCTGCCGGCTGTCGAAACCCCGGGCGAGGCGAGTGATTTGCGCGAGCGACAGCCCGCGCGCGAGCCGGTCCAGCGCATCGAACGCGTCGGGATGGTGGCGTGGGCGCGCTCCGGCCTTCACCCGCCCGAGGTCGTGCAGCCATCGGCACATCCACCCGAGGAGCATCGGAACCTCGACCGCATCGGTCTCCCGTGCAGCCTGCACCGCGGAGTCCGCCGGCTCGGATACCCCTCGCAACCAGCCGCGCCACAGGGCGGACTGTTCGCCGTCATCCAGGGCCAGCGCGGCGAGCGGGGCACCCCCACCCCTCGCCAGTGCGGCTGCAGGATCCTTCACGCCCTGTTCGCCCAGCCAGGTCATCGACACCTGTCGCGCGGGCGAAGCCAGCGCGACCCGCACGCAGCGGCTGACCAGCGTGGCGCCCAGCCTGCGCAGATGCTCCGCCACCAGCACGATCCGCATGCCTGGCGGAGGTTCCTCGAGCAGCTTGAGCAGGCTGTTGGCGGCCGCAGCGTTCATGGTTTCGGCAGGATGGATCACGACGACGCGGGCACCCCCGCGATGGCTGGTGAGTTGCGCAAGCTCGGCGAGCGCGCGCAACTGGTCGATCTTGATCTCCCGGCTCGGCTTGCTCGTGCGGCGGCCGGTGTCGCCGTCGTCCCCGTCTTCGGCGTCGGATTCGCTCCCCTCCTCCGCTCCGCCCAGGCCTGCGGCCATCGCCTCCGGTTCGATCACGCGAAGGTCAGGGTGATTGCCCGCGGCCGACAGCCTGCAGCCTGCGCACCGACCGCAGGGCCGTGCCTCGGCCGGCGGTGCCTCGCACAACCACGCGTGGGCGAGTGCGATCGCGAACGCCCGTTCGCCGCTACCGGCCACGCCGTGGACCAACAGCGCGTGCGAACGCAGCGCGACCGACTGCCGCCATGCCGACACATGCCAGGGCATCGGCGACTCGATCATCGCGCCCGCCCCGCACGGGTGGACTGCGCGATGGTGAACGCGCGAGCGTGGCGCACAGTCGCAGGGCGCCCCCAGCGCGTGGCGTACGACGACGCGGCCGTGCGGCGACCCGTGGACACGCGACGCGCGAGGCCGGGACCGGTCATCGGGCAAGCCTCGAGACGCGCGCGAGGACGTCGATCCGCAACGCGTCGATCGGACGCGAGGCGTCGAGCACCTCGTATCGGTCCGGGGCAGCGCGTGCGCGCTCGAGGTAATGGGCCCGGACGCGTTCGAAGAACCCCTCGTCCTGACGTTCGAATCGATCCGCACCGCTTCCCTGGCGACTGCCGAGGCGAGCACGCGCGACCGACGCCTCCGCATCGAAGAGCAGGACCAGATCGGGCTGGAGGTCGGGATGGATGAGGTGCTCCAGCGTGCGCACCCATTCCACCGGCACGCCCCGCCCCCCGCACTGGTAGGCGTAGGTGGCATCGGTGAACCTGTCGCAGAGCACGTCGCAGCCGCGCGCGAGCGCCGGACGAATCAGTCGCTCGAGGTGGTCGGCCCTCGCCGTGAACACGAGCAGGGTCTCCGCTCGGGGGCTCATGTCTTCGGCGAGCACGAGATCGCGCATGCGCTCGGCCGCAGGGGTCCCGCCGGGTTCGCGGGTGACGACCACCTCGCGCCCCATCGCGCGAAGGTGGGCGGAAATGGCATCGAGGTGGGAACTCTTGCCCGCACCGTCGATTCCCTCGAGGGTGATGAAACGTCCGCTCATGCCTTCTACCGCCCGGACTGTCCGCCGAGCTGGAATTTTCGCACGGCACGGTTGTGGTCGGCGAGACTTTCCGAGAACTCGGAGCGACCGTCGCCTCGGGCGACGAAATACAGCGCTCGCGTGGGCTGGGGGTTCATCGCCGCCCGCAGCGACGCCAGGCCCGGCATCGCGATCGGCGTGGGCGGCAGCCCCGCGCGGGTGTACGTGTTGTAGGGCCCATCGGCGACGAGATCGCGGCGGCGCAGGTCGCCGTCGAACCGTTCGCCCAGCCCGTAGATCACGGTGGGGTCGGTCTGCAGGCGCATTCCGATGCGCAGCCGGTTGTGGAATACGCCGGCGACCTGTCCGCGGTCGTCGGGATGGCCGGTCTCCTTCTCGATGATCGATGCCAGTATCAGTGCCTCGTACGGCCCCGCCAGCGGCACGCCTTCGGCACGAGCCGCCCATTCCCGGTCCAGATGCCCGTGCATCGCGCGCGCAGCCCTCGCCATCACCGCAAGATCGCTCGATCCGGGTGCGAACAGGTAGGTATCCGGAAACAACCAGCCCTCCGCGGAGCCGCCGGACAGCCCCAGACGCTCGGCCAGTTCCGCGTCGGCGAGCGCCGCGCTGTCCTGCTTCAGGTCGGGGTGAGCCGCAAGGGCGGCTCGCCATTGCCGGAGCGTCCACCCCTCGACCAGCGTGATCGCACTGAGGCGCACATCGCCCTGCGTGAGCAGATGGAGGAGTTCCCAGGCTGACACCGGTGCGGCCAGTTCGTACCGCCCCGCCCTCACCCGCCGGTCGAGTCCGGTCATGCGTCCGAGCACGACCACCGTGCGGGCATGCGCGATCACGCCTGCGCTCTCGGCGGCCCGCGCGGCCGACCGCAATCCGCTGCCTGCCTCGACGACGAACTCCACCGGGGACTCGGGCAGCGCCGTGCGCCAGGCAAAGACCCATGCCGCGAGTGCGCCCGAGCCGATCCCGACCGCGGCCACCAGCGCGGCCAGCAGCCACAGGATGCGGTTCATGCCCGATCCACCCACTCGGTCAGGGCATCGAACATCGTCGGCTTGCCCGCGAGTGCCCGCTGGTCCACGTGCGAGACCCATCGCACGCCGAGCACGCTGTTGCTCACCAGCACGCTGACCTCGCCGTGGAGCCGCTCCGCGGGCAATCGCTGCTCGACGGCCTCGACGCCGTTGCGGCGCGCCCACTCGAGAATCCGGTGGCGTTGTACCCCGGCGACGCCGCATCGATCGATCAGCGGCGTGGACAGCCGCTCCCCTTCGACGATGAAGAGGTTGCTCATCGTGCCGCAGACGAGCGTGTCTTCCACGTCGAGCATCAAACCCTCGGCCGTGGCGGGGTCATCCCATTCGGCTCGCGCGAGCACCTGCTCGAGGCGGTTGAGGTGCTTGACCCCGGCCAGCCGCGGCTGGAAGGAGAGTCGAAGGTCACACAGCCGGACTGCGACCGATTCCCCGGCAAGGGTCGGGAGGTCATCGGTCGACTCGGCGCGAAGCAGGATGCGCGCGGCGGTTGAGGGCGAACGGCGATAGCCCCGCGGGCCGCTCCCCGCGGTCACCGTGATTCTGACGGTGGCCTCGGAGCAGACCGCGACGAGGTCGCCGAGATCGCGTTCGAGGCGATCGAGCGCCTCCGACCCGATCGCGAGGCCGATACGCCCCGCGTCCGCGACCAGCTTCGCGCGATGCAGCGCCCACGCCGGGATCGCGCCGGCGCGAAGACGCATCGTGCGGAACACGCCGTCGCCGTAGCCCAGGCCCCGATCGGTCGCGAGCGCCGCGCCCTGTCCTTCGACCGGCTCGCCGTCGACCCTCAGGAAGACGGTCGACATCCCGCCTCGCCCGCCGGTGGAGGAATGCGTGCAGCGCGAGAAGCGCCGGCCTCAGCGCAAGCGGCGGAACACGAGCGAACCATTCGTTCCGCCAAAGCCGAAGTTGTTCTTGACCGCCGCATCGATCCGCAGATCACGCGCGGCATTCGCGCAGTAATCGAGGTCGCACTCGGGATCCTGGTTGAAGATGTTGATCGTGGGCGGGGAAACCTGGTGATGGATCGCCAGCACGGTGATGACCGACTCCAGCCCGCCGGCTCCGCCAAGCAGGTGGCCGGTCATCGACTTCGTCGAGTTGACCACCAGGGACCGCGCGGCGTCACCGAAGGCCGCCTTGATCGCATCGGTCTCGTTCTTGTCGCCCAGCGGGGTGCTGGTTCCGTGCGCGTTCAGGTACTGGACGTCCGACGGCGCCACGCCCGCGTTGCGCAACGCGTTGAGCATGCATCGGCGCGGACCGTCCATGTTCGGCGCGGTCATGTGGTAGGCGTCGCTGCTCATGCCGTAGCCGCCGAGTTCGGCATAGATGCGCGCGCCGCGTGCCCGGGCATGCTCGTACTCTTCGAGCACCATCACGCCCGCACCCTCGCCCAGCACGAAGCCGTCGCGATCCTTGTCCCAGGGACGAGAGGCCGTCGCCGGATCGTCGTTGCGCTGGGACAGCGCGCGCGCCGCGGCAAAGCCGCCGAGCCCGAGCGGCGAGACCGTCGACTCCGCGCCGCCTGCGAGCATCACGTCCGCATCGCCGTACTCGATCATGCGGCCAGCCTCGCCGATGCAATGCAGGCCGGTGGTGCAGGCGGTGACCACGGCAAGGCTTGGGCCCTTGAGCCCGAGTCGGATGCTGAGGTGCCCGGAGATCATGTTGATGATCGATGCGGGCACGAAGAACGGCGAGATCCGGCGCGGGCCGCGCGCAGCCAGTTCGGCGTGCGTGGACTCGATCATCGGCAAGCCGCCGATGCCGGACCCCACCACGACCCCGAGGCGCTCGGCGTTCGCCTCGGTCACCTCGAGTCCGCAGTCCTTCCATGCCTGCAGGCCGGCGGCGAGGCCGTAGTGGATGAACGTATCCATGTGCCGGGCTTCCTTGGCCGGCAGGTACTGCTCGATGTCGAAGCCCTTCACCTCGCCCGCGAAGCGACAGGAAAAGGCACTGGCATCGAACCGGCTGACCGGGGCGATGCCCGAAGTGCCCGACACGAGACTCGACCAGGCGGTCGCCACGTCGTTGCCGACGGGCGACACCACCCCCAGACCGGTCACCACCACACGACGGCGCGACATGCGAACTCCCGGACCCGGCGACAGCGGTTACTTCTTGTGGGTGTTGATGTAGTCGATCGCCTGCTGCACGGTGGTGATCTTCTCGGCATCCTCGTCGGGAATCTCGGTCTCGAACTCTTCCTCGAGCGCCATCACCAGTTCGACCGTATCCAGCGAGTCGGCACCCAGATCATCCACGAAACGCGAATCCGTCTTGACGTCGGCCTCGTTCACGCCAAGTTGCTCGGCAACGATCTTCTTCACGCGAGCTTCGATGTTTTCCATTCCTGACCCCTCGTTGAGAAATTGGTTCGTGCGCAACATGCCGCGACTGACGGTCCTCGACCGATGCACCGCAGCACGGCCACGGCGTCCCCGCGGCCCGCCCCCGGATGCGCACGACGGCACGGCGGCGGATTCTACCAAAAACCCCTGCAGCCACAGGGTGCCGGGCATGCTGCCCCTGCACCCGGAAACCGGGTTTGACCGCCGGTCGGCGGGCAGGCGCCGACCCCGGCTCACTCCATGTAGAGCCCGCCGTTCACATGCAGCGTCGTACCGGTCACGTAGGCGGCGCCCGGCGAGGCGAGATAGAGCACCGCCTGGGCGACATCGCCTGCGTCGCCCAGGCGCCCCAGCGGCACCTGGCCGAGCAGCGCCTCGCGCTGCTCCGGACGCAGCGAACGCGTCATGTCGGTGTCGATGAATCCGGGCGCCACGCAATTGACCGTGATGCCGCGACTGCCCACCTCGCGCGCGAGCGCCCGGGTGAATCCGGCCATCCCGGCCTTGGCGGCCGCGTAGTTCGTCTGGCCGGCGTTGCCCATCGAGCCGACGACCGAGCCGATGCTGATGATCCGTCCGGACCGGGCCTTCATCATCGGGCGCAGGACGGCCTTGCTCATCCGGTAGACCGACTTGAGGTTGGTGTCCAGTATCGCGTCCCACTCCTCCTCGTCCATCCGCATGAGCAGGTTGTCGCGGGTGATGCCGGCGTTGTTGACCAGGATGCCGACCGCGCCCTCGCGGGCTGCGATGTCGGCAAGCAGCCCGTCGATCGCGGCCGGATCGTTGACATCCAGGGCGGCGCCGCGCCCGGGCAGGCCGTTCGCCGCGAAACTCGCGCCGATCGCCTCCGCGCCGCCGGGCGAAGTGGCCGTACCCACGACCCGGGCCCCGGCGCGAGCCAGATCCAGGGCGATCGCCTGCCCGATGCCGCGGCTCGCACCGGTGACCAGCGCGACCTGGCCGTCCAGAAGAGGCGGGTTGCCGTTCATGACTGCACCCCCCCGAGCGCTTCCTCCAGGGTGGCGGGGTCGGTGATCGCGAATCCGGCGAGCGTGCCGTCGATGCGCCGGGTCAGTCCGTTGAGCACTTTTCCGGGACCGCATTCGATCACCGTGCGCACGCCGCGCGCGGCCATCGCCTGCACGCTCTCGACCCAGCGCACCGGGTGGCAGGCCTGACGGGCCAGCGCGTCGCGAATGGCGGACGGATCGTCCGCGATCGCGACATCGACGTTGTTGAGCACGGGGATTTCCGGCCGCTTCAGTTCGATGCCGGCAAGATAGGCGGCGAGCCGCCGTGCCGCCGGCGCGAGCAGCGAGGAATGGAACGGCGCGCTGACCGGGAGCATGACCGCCCGCTTCGCTCCCCTGCCCTTCGCCGCGGCCGCTGCGCGCTCCACCGCGCCCGCATGGCCTGCGATCACGACCTGGCTGGGCGCGTTGAAGTTGACGGCCTCCACCACCTCGCCCGAGGCGGCCTCGGCGCACGCGGCGCGCACCGCGTCATCGTCCAGTCCGAGGATGGCGGCCATTGCCCCGGTACCCGCGGGCACGGCCTCCTGCATCGCCTGCGCGCGGAAGCGCACCGTGCGCACCGCGTCGGCCAGCGCAAGGGATCCGGCCGCCACCAGCGCCGCGTACTCGCCGAGGCTGTGCCCTGCGACCACCGAGGGCGCGGGGCCACCGGCTGCCCGCCACGCCCGCCACGTGGCCACCCCTGCGGTCAGCATCAGCGGCTGGGTGTTGACCGTCGAGTTGATGACCGACTCCGGGCCGGCCTCGGCCATCGCCCACAGATCCTCGCCCAGGGCGGCGGAGGCTTCGGCAAAGGCCTCGCGCACCGGGGCACTGTCGGCGAACCCCTTCATCATTCCGATCGACTGCGAACCCTGTCCCGGGAAGACCAGGGCGAAGGTGCTGGGGAGGTCTGGCATCTGAGCAAACTCCTCGAGACGGGCGCGGCTCACATCCGCACGAGCACGCTGCCCCAGGTGAATCCGCCGCCGACGCCCTCCAGCAGCACGTGGTGACCGGGCCGGATGCGACCGTCGCGCACCGCCTCGTCGAGTGCCAGCGGAATGGACGCGGCGGAGGTATTCGCGTGGTGATCCACGGTGACCACCACGCGTTCCATCGAGAGGCCCAGCTTCTTCGCCGTGGCCTCGATGATGCGCACATTGGCCTGGTGCGGCACCAGCCAGTCGAGTCGATCCGCGGTGAGGCCCGCGGTGTGCAGCGCCTCCTCGGCGGCTTCGGCCAGCACGCGTACCGCGAAGCGAAAGACCGAGTTGCCGTCCATGTGGAGGAAGGCCCGACCCTCCACGCGACCGGCCTCGAACCGGGCCTGGACGCCGAGGATGCCCGCCTGCGAACCGTCCGCGTGCAGATGCGCCGCGAGCACGCCCGGTGAATCGCTGGCGGAGAGCACCACGGCACCCGCCCCGTCGCCGAACAGCACGCAGGTCGCGCGGTCGTCCCAGTCGAGGATCCGGCTGAAGACTTCGGTTCCGACCACCAGGGCATGCCGTACCCGCCCGGCGCGGATCGCCTGTTCGGCCTGCACGAGCGCGTAGACGAACCCGCTGCACGCCGCCTGCAGGTCGAATGCCGCCGCGCCGGTGGCGCCCAGCCGGGCCTGCAACACGCAGGCGGTGCTGGGGAAGACGGCATCCGGGGTCGAGGTCGCCACCACGATCAGCCCGAGCTGCCCGGCGTGTACGCCCGCGGCCTCCAGCGCCCGGCGGGCTGCCGGCTCGGCCAGCTCGCTCGCCAGCGTCCCGGGTTCGGCGAAGTGCCTCGCGGCGATGCCGGTGCGCGTGCGTATCCACTCGTCGGAGCTGTCCACCCTCGCCGCCAGCTCCTCGTTGCTCACGCGACGCGCGGGCAGGTGGCTGCCGGTGCCGGAGATGCGCGCGTGGATCGGCAGGCTCACGCGCCGGCCCGCTGCTGCAGTCGCTCGACCTGCTCGCCGATGCGAGTGGCCAGTCCCATGCGCACCTCCTCGACCGCTCGCTCGATCGCGAATCCGTAGGCGAAGGCGTCGGCCGATCCGTGGCTCTTGACCACGACGCCCTGCAGGCCGAGCAGGCTGGCGCCGTTGTAGCGGCGATGGTCGACGGTGCGCTTGAACGAGCGGAGCACCGGCATGGCGCACAGCGCGGCGAGTCGCGTGAGCGGGTTGCGCCCGAATTCCGCGCGCAACGTCGCGCTCAGCATCTGGGCCAGGCCTTCGGACGTCTTCAGGGCCACGTTGCCCACGAATCCGTCGCAGACGACCACGTCCACCGTCCCGCGGTAGATGTCGTCACCCTCCACGTTGCCGTGGAAGCGGAGACCGCTGGCGCGCAGGAGTTCGCCCGCCTGCTTCACCGTCTCGTTGCCCTTGATGTCCTCGGTACCGACGTTGAGCAGCCCCACGCTCGGCGACTCCTTGTGCTCGAGCGCACTCACGAGGCTGGAGCCCATGATCGCGAACTGCAGCAACTGCGAGGCCGTGCAATCCACGTTGGCGCCGAGGTCGAGCATGTACGTGCGACCGTTGATCGTCGGCAACACGCCGGCGATCGCCGGCCTCTCGATGCCGCCCAGCGTCTTCAGCACGAACCGCGAGGTCGCCATCAGCGCGCCCGTGTTGCCCGCCGAGACGCAGGCCTGCGCGTCGCCCGCCTTCACCAGGTCGATCGCGACGCGCATCGACGACTGCTTCTTCGTCCTCAGCGCGATCGCGGGCGATTCGTCCATCCCGACGACCTCGGGGGCATGGACCACCCTGAGCCGTCCGCCCAGCGATTCGCTGCCGGACAGCAGCGCGCCGATGGCCTCCTCGCGACCCACGAGGGCGATCGAAAGGTCGGCGTCCGCCCGCAACGCGGCGACCGCGGCGGGGACCGTGACGGACGGACCGTGATCCCCGCCCATCGCGTCGATCGCTACGACGATCGCGCTCATCGGCTCGAGTTCCGGCCGGAGGCGGCGCGCGCCGGAGAAGGCCGCCCGCCCCCGGACGCAGGGTCGATCAGTCCTTGTTGCCCGCGGTCACCTTCTTGCCGCGGTAGTAGCCGGACGGGCTGATGTGGTGGCGCAGGTGCACCTCGCCGGTGGTCGGTTCGACCGCGAGCGGCGCCGCGCTGAGGAAGTCGTGCGCTCGACGCATGTTGCGGCGCGAAGGCGATTTCTTGTTCTGCTGGACGGCCATGAAAACCTCTTCTGGATCAATCGGTGGCGCTGCGCGGTGGCCCTGCGCGGGAGGCGAGTTCCCGCAATGCGGCGAACGGCTGCCGGGTACCGGCGCCCTGGGCACCGTTCCCCTCCTTGCACCCTGCATCGTCGTGACGCGGAGCGATCGGCCAGTTGAGCAACAGTTCATCCTCGACCAGCGCATCGACATCCAGGGACTCGGAAGCCTCGACGGCATCCTCGCCCTCGGCATCGGCGAGGTCGAACTCCGCCTCGCTGCGCGCCAGTCGCACGCGATTCGCGAATTCGAACTCCCAGCGCATCGGACCCAGGCAACGCTGGCACGTGACCGGCACGCTGCCCGCGAGTTTCAGTTCGAGCACCGGGCGTCCCTCGCGGACCGCGCCGTGCAGTTCGTACCCCACTTCGCCCCCTCCGCCCGCGATCAGATCCGACAACCGCTGCATGCGACCGGCGGGCAAGGTCCCGCTGCGCGTGCCGCCCGACGCCGCGAAGGCGAGGCTGTCGATGACCATGGGTAACAGGAAGAAGCCGAGGTGGGAAACGCGTAAACGGCGGATAATATTGCGGTTTACCTTCCCCTGTCAAAGAGGTTGGTCGGCGTCTGCCCGTCCGTATCGACGATGTCCCTCCCGCTCGTTCTGGCTTCGACATCCGTGTATCGCCGCGCGCTCCTCGAGAGGCTGGGCGTGGCGTTCGACATCGTACGCCCCGAGGTCGACGAAACTCCTCTGCCCGGCGAGACCCCGTTCGACCTGGCCCGGCGGCTCGCCGTCGCCAAGGCGTGGGCCGGCGCCCGTGCGCGTCCCGGCACCTGGACGATCGGGTCGGACCAGGTCGCTGACCTCGACGGGCAGCCGATCAACAAGCCCGAGGCCCACGAACCGGCCGTCGCCCAGCTGCTGTCGATGTCGGGGCGGGAGGTCGTGTTCCACACGGCGGTCTCGCTCGCGCGGTACGAGGCCGGCGTGGCGCCAGCCGACGCGATCGTGGAAGTCGTGCCGACCCGGGTACGCTACCGGCCGCTCGATCGAGTGACGGTCGAGCGCTACCTCGCGCGCGAACCCGCCTACGACTGTGCCGGCAGCGCGCGCATCGAGGCGCTCGGCGTGACCCTGGTCGAATCCGTGCAGTCCGAGGACCCGACCGCGCTGATCGGACTGCCGCTGATCAGGTTGTGCGCCCGGCTGCGCGCCGTGGGTTATCGGCTACCCTGAACCCGCGCAGGCTCGTCCGCGTCGCCAGGGTGGCGCCGGCCGCTCGCATCGAGCAGGCGGCGCACGCCCGCCGCATCAGCGCAGCTGCATCGGTCGCCCGCCCCCGGCCAGCGCCCAGATCGACTCCATCGCGGCAGCGCCGAAACGCTTGGCGACGCGCTCGGCGATGTTCTCGCGCGGCGTGAAGTCGACCACGTTCTCGGATTTGATGACGTCGCGCGCGACCGACTCGACGGTACCCAGGGCATCGGCCAGCCCGAGCTCGATGCTCTTCTCCCCGGTCCACACCAGCCCGCTGAACAGTTCCGGGACCGGCTTGAGCCGATCCCCGCGCCCCTCCTTGACCACCGCGATGAACTGCGCGTGGATCTGGTCGAGCATCGACTGCGCATGCTCGCGCTGGCGCGGTTGCAGCGGCTGGAAAGGGTCGAGGAACCCCTTGTTGTCGCCGGCGGTCAGAAGGCGACGCTCGACGCCCAGCCGGTTGATCGCCCCGGCGAACCCGAACCCGTCCATCAGCACCCCGATCGACCCGACCAGGCTTGCGCGGTTGACGAAGACGCGGTCGACAGCGGCGGCGACGTAATACCCGCCGGACGCGCACACGTCCTCGATCACCGCGTGCACCGGGATGTCGGGGTGAAGCGCGCGCAGTCGGCGGATCTCGTCGTAGATCTGCCCGGCCTGCACGGGGCTCCCGCCCGGGCTGTTGATGCGGATGATCACCCCCGCCGTGTTGCCGTCCTTGAACGCCGCCTGCAACCCCGCCACCACCTGGTCGGCCGAGGCCCTGGACTCCGGCCCGATCACGCCGTTCACCTGCACCAGCGCCGTGTGCCGCCCGCTCGCCGCCATGTCGCGTCCGCCGAACCAGCCCATGGCGAAAAACAACACGAGGAACAGGTACAGCAGCGTGACCGACTTGAAGAAGATGCTCCAGTAGCGCGCTCGCCGCTGCTCGAGCAGCGCGGCACCGGCCAGACGCTCGAGCGCCTGGCGCTCCCAGCCGGGATTGCGGTCGGAGTGTTCGGTCATCGGGGAGTCCTGTCGTTCATCGAATCGTCTGCGTGCGCCCGGAGACCCGTCGACCGCGCCTCCCGGAGGCGCATCGATCCCTGATCGCAGGCATGGGCAAGGTTACCCCGTGCATGCCACGTGCTTGCCCGCGCTGCCGGCTGCTCAGCCGTTTTCCCTGATCCACCCGAGCAGCTGGTCGAAGCGGTCGAGGCAGCCGAGGGAGGGGCGTTTGAGCAGCGTCTCTCGCGGATGGGCGCCGTAGCACACGGCGAGCGCAGGCACGCCCGCCGCGGCCGCCATGTCCAGGTCGTGCACCGTGTCCCCGACCATCAGGGCGCCCTGGGCCGGCACATCGAGTTCCTCGAGCAGTTCGCGCAGCATGAGCGGATCGGGCTTGGGCGCGGTTTCGTCCGCACAACGCGTGGCGTCGAAGCAGTCGCCGAGCCCCAGCTGCGAGATCGAGCGGTCGAGTCCCCGGCGCGACTTGCCGGTGGCCACCGCCAGGCGGAATCCGGTCCCGCGCAGCGTGTCCAGTGCCTCGCGTGCGCCCGCGAACAGCGGGATGGCGGCATCGCCCGCAAGGTAGTGCAGGCGATAGCGATCGGCCAGTTCGCGCTGCCGCTGAGGCGCCAGACCGGGCACGAGGTAGTCGAGCGCATCGTGCAGCCCGAGCCCGATCACGTAGCGGGCATGTTCCTCGGCCGGTACGGGCAGATCGAGGTCCGCGCAGGCGCGCTGGATGCAGCCGGCGATCAGGCCCGCCGAATCGGCCAGCGTGCCGTCCCAGTCGAAGACGATGAGTTCAAGGCGTCGGGACATCGGGGTGTGGCTCTGCGGACCGCAGTCGGCGCTGCTCGGCGTCGCGCTCGTCGAGGCGCTCGATGAAGGCGTTGAAGGCTTCGGGCAGGGGCGACTCGAATCGAACGCGCTCGCCGGTGCCCGGGTGGATGAATGACAGGCTGGCGGCATGCAGCATCAGCCGGCGCACGCCCAGACGGGCCAGCGGGCGGTCGAGCTCGCGCGAACCGTACTTGTCGTCGCCGAGGATCGGGTGCCCGACGTGCGCGAGGTGTACACGAATCTGGTGCGTGCGGCCGGTCAGCAATCGTGCGTCCAGCAGCGAAAAGCCGCGCCACTGCCTCATGGGTGTGAAGATCGTCGCGGCTGGCAGCCCGTCCTCGTCGGCCACCATGCGCTTCTCCGCCGGGGCGGCCATCGTCTGCCGGAGCGCGGCATCGACCCGCCGCTGTCCCTTGCGCCAGGTGCCGTGCGCGATCGCCGAATAGTGTTTATCCACTGCCCCGTCGCGCAGCGCCTGGTGCAACGCCGTCAGCGCGGAGCGCTTGCGCGCGACCAGGAGCAGGCCGGAGGTGTCACGATCGAGGCGGTGCACCAGTTCGAGGAATCGTGCCTGGGGCCGCTCGGCGCGCAACTGCTCGATGACTCCGCGCGAGACACCGCTGCCACCGTGGACCGCCCAGCCGGAGGGCTTGTCGAGGACCAGCAACCAGTCGTCCTCGTGCACGATGCATGACTGAAGCAGTCGGTCCGCAGGCGAACCGTGCGTAGCGGACGCGCGCGACGCCGGCGCCGCGCCGCGAACCGGCGGAATCCGCACCTGGTCGCCCTCGACCAGCCGTCGGTCGGGCTGGGCCCGCTGGCCGTTGACCCGAACCTCGCCGCGCCGCAGCACGCGATAGACGTGACTTTTCGGGACACCCTTGAGCGTCTTGAGAAGATAGTTGTCAAGTCGCTGGTTACTGCTTGATTCGTCTACGATTTCGGTGCGGGCGGCAGGTTTCGTCTCGGTCGATGCCGGCGCGCGCTCCGAACGGCTCCGGAGGGGATCGCGGGCGGCGGTCACGGGCAGACTCCCTGTGCGATCAAGCCTTTAGGCTCGCATACCCGACTGGACAAAGCGGCGTTCCGGTGATACATGGATTTCCTGGATGCGGTTGCGCGGGTGCCAGACACGCTCGACGATACACGTCGGAGTCCGGGCGACGCACAACCAGGAAGCCGATTCGGCCCGACTGCGGCGCGCGTTTGCCCTTGCGGCACGTTCGACGCCCCGGGGCTCGCGAACCGGCGGCCTGCAGGTTACTGTCGCTCACCTGCCCTCATAAGCAGCGATGTTACTCGATCGATCACGCCCACCGGTGCCGCCTGTGCGCGACAGTCCTGTCGCCCGGCGGGCCGACGCTGAACCCGAGCCGGTCCCCAAAGTCCCCTCCTTGCCCCGCGCCGCCGCTGTTCCGCCTCGTTACACCGGGCGACGGTACCCGGCGCCGGGCGCATCACCGACCCAAGGTACGAGACCCTCAGCCCAGACCCACGCCGCGGCGGCCTGAACCGTACGCCCGGCACGCTCGGATTCGTGCGACCGCATGCTCGATCGCGGGAGTCTGAATCCATGAAACGCATGCTTTTCAACGCGACGCAGGCAGAGGAACTGCGCGTCGCGATCGTCGACGGCCAGAAGCTGATCGACCTCGACATCGAAACCGCTGGCAAGGAACAGCGCAAGAGCAACATCTACAAGGGCACGATCACCCGCGTCGAGCCCAGCCTGGAAGCCGCCTTCGTCGATTACGGCGCCGACCGGCACGGCTTCCTTCCGTTCAAGGAGATCGCCCGCTCCAATTTCCGCAACGGCGGCGAGGGCGACGGCGGTCGGGCGCGCATCCAGGACGTCCTGCGCGAAGGCCAGGAAGTCATCGTCCAGGTCGACAAGGACGAGCGCGGAACCAAGGGAGCCGCGCTCACCACCTACATCAGCCTGGCGGGCCGCTACCTGGTGCTGATGCCGAACAACCCCCGCGGCGGCGGCGTGTCGCGCCGCATCGAGGGGGAGGACCGAAACGAGCTGCGCGATCTCGTCGCGCAGCTCGAAGTCCCGCAAGGCATGAGCGTGATCGCGCGCACGGCCGGCATCGGCCGCACGCTCGAGGAACTCCAGTGGGACCTCGCCTACCTGCTGCGCCTCTGGGAGGCCATCGAATCGGCCGCGCGGCGCGAGAGCGCCCCTTCGCTGATCTACCTCGAGAGCAGCCTCGTGATCCGCGCGATCCGGGACTACTTCAGTTCGGACATCGGCGAGATCCTGGTCGACACGGCCGACATCTACGAACAGGCCCGCGCGTTCATGGCGGCGGTCATGCCCTCGAACATGGGGCTGATCAAGCACTACCGCGACGACGTGCCGCTGTTCTCGCGCTTCCAGATCGAACACCAGATCGAAAGCGCCTATTCGCGCACCGTGAACCTGCCGTCGGGCGGTGCCATCGTCATCGACCACACCGAGGCGCTGGTCTCGGTCGACGTCAACTCGGCGCGCGCGACTCGCGGCTCGGACATCGAGACCACGGCGTTCAACACCAACTGCGAGGCTGCCGACGAAATCGCGCGCCAGTTGCGCTTGCGCGACCTCGGCGGCCTGATCGTCATCGACTTCATCGACATGGAGTCGGCCCGCAACCAGCGCGAGGTCGAGAACCGGCTGCGCGATGCGCTTCACGTGGATCGCGCCCGGGTGCAGATGGGCAAGATCTCGCGCTTCGGCCTGATGGAGCTGTCGCGACAGCGCCTGCGACCCTCGCTCGGCGAGTCCGCGCACATCCCCTGCCCGCGCTGCCACGGCACCGGGTTCGTGCGCGGCATCGAGTCCACCGCGCTTCACATCCTGCGCATCCTGCAGGAAGAGTCGATGAAGGAGAACACCGGCGCGGTGCACGCGCAGGTGCCGGTGGATGTCGCCACCTTCCTGCTCAACGAGAAGCGACAGGACATCCAGGGCATCGAGTTGCGCCAGAAGGTGACGATCGTCGTGGTGCCCAATTCGCACCTCGAGACGCCGAACTACACCATCACCCGCCTGCGCCACGACGAACTGAACGCCTCGGAGCCACCCGCGCCCAGCTACCGGATGGTCGAGGCGCCCGAAGCGCCCGAAACGCTGCCCGGCCTTCCGGCCGAGCGCCCGCAGCGCCCGCAGGCCGCCGTCCAGGGCATCACGCCCGAGGCCCCGCCACCTGCGCCGGCCGCCCCTGCTGCGGCGCCGGCTGCGGCACCCGCGGCCGCAGCGCCGGCAGCGCAGCCTTCGCGTTCCCTGTTCGACAAGATCTTCGGCTGGCTCGGGGGCGGAAAACCTGCCGACGCCGCGCCGGCGACCCCCGCCGCCGCCCCGGCGGCCCCCGCGGCCCCGGAGGGGCGTGGTACGCGCAGCCGGGACGGCGAGCGTCGTCGCGGCGAGCGCAGCGATCGCCCGGGTCGCGGTGAACGCGGTGAACGCGGCGAGCGCGGTGCCCGCGGCAGCCGGGCGGAGCGCGGTGCCCGGGAAGACGGTGCAGACCGTTCGGGACGCGATCGCCGTCCCGCCCGCGAGGACGCGCGTCCGGCGGCTGGCCCCGAGGCGGGTAACGGGACCGATCGCCGGCGCGATGCGCGCCCGCCACGTGATGAGGCGGCTCGTCCGCCCCGCTCCCGGCCCTCGGCGCCCGCCGCCGAGGTCGCCGAACCCATCCCCGCGACCGCACAGGCCCTGCCCGAGACGGGTGAGGCCGCACTGGACGCGAACGGCGGTCCCGCCCGCGAGGGCCGTGGTCGTCGTCGTCGCGGTCGCCGAGGCGGCGGCGGACGCCAGGCGGGCGCTGTCGAGGAGGGCATGAACGTGCCGGAGACGGGCTCGGTCGAGTCCGAGGCATCGTCGCCGGCCGGAGTCGGCGGCAGCATCGTCTCCACGCCAGCGCCCGTGGCTGAATCCGTACAGTCCACCGCGCAGTCCGCGCCCGAGGCAGCCGCCGCGGCCCTCGCCGTCCAGCCGGCTCCTTCGGCTCCGCCCCCCGCGCCGGCGCCCCTGCCGGTCACCAGCGCGCCCTCCTCGATGTCGGCACCGGCGGCTCCTCCGCCGGCGCCGGCCCCGACGGTCACCGCGCCCAGCCCCGTGGCGACGACCCCGGCACCCGCGGTGTCGCCAGCGCCGCGCCCGGTCGCCGTGCCGGTGCAAGCCGTGCCCGTGGATCCGAACGCGCTCCTGGCAGGATCCGGTCTGGTGATGGTCGAGTCCCGCGGCAGCGCCGCGCCTGCCCCGGCGAGCGCCCCGGCCGCTGCGGCCGAAGCCCCGGCGCCCCGTCGCCGCCGTCCGGCCGCGGCACCCGCGGCCGAGGAGGCAGTCGAATTGGGGATGGTCGAGACACGCTCCGCGGCGCCCTCGCCTGTGCCCGCCTCCCCGGCGGCGCCGTCCGGTCGTGGCCGGGGCGCGACGTCCGGCGCGAACCCGGCCGAGACCACCTCCCCCCCGCTGGTACAGGTGGAGACCC
>CAIKXV010000163.1 GCA_903831455.1 uncultured Pseudomonadota bacterium
CGGCGTGCCCACGCCCGTGCACGCGACGGCCTGGGCCTGCCTGAAGCCGTTCATGGAGGGCGCGTCGGGTTGAGCCGGCAGGGCGCTGCGGGAGGCCACGGGCCGCACGCCTCGGCCTGCGCGACGGCCTGCCGCCCCCGGCGCCTTGACGTCACCGCCGCCTGCCGCCCGATCCACGGGGAGCAGTCCCGCGGAGGGACGCGGGCGCGGGGCGGGCGGCGATGCGCGATCGGGATGGCGCGCTATCGCGGATCGGGAAGCGACCTGAAGACCTCGACGATCCCCTCGCCGTAGCGCGTGCTCAGTTCGCGGAAATAGGCGTCGCCTTCCTCGTAGCGCCAGCGCGAGTCCACCCGCAGCGCGTCGCGCCGGTAGACCAGCAGGTCGATCGGCATGCCGACGGTGACGTTGCTGCGCAGGGTGGAGGCGAAGGACACCAGCGCGCATTTGGCCGCCTCGGCCAGCGGGGTACGCGACTCGACCACCCGGTCGAGGATCGGCTTGCCGTACTTGACCTCGCCGATCTGCAGGTAGGGCGTCTCGCGCGAGCACTCGACGAAATTGCCGGCCGCGTAGATGTTGAACAGGCGGGGCGCCTCGCCCGCGATCTGCCCGCCGAGGATCAGCGACAGCGCGAACTCGTAGCCGAAGGCGCGCAGCGCATCGGCATCCTCCCGGTAGACCTCGCGTACCGCGTCGCCCACCACCTGCGCCGCGTGGAACAGGCTGCGTACCGACATCAGTCCGGGCGGGGTCTCGCCGTCCAGCCGCTCGTTGAGCCGGCTGCAGACCTTCTGCGTGATCGCGAGGTTGCCCGATACCAGCATCACGATCACCCGATCGCCCGGGCGCTCCCACACCGACATCTTCGGCACCACCGCGATGTGGTCGGGACCCGCGTTGGTGCGGGTGTCCGAGGCGAACACGAGGCCCTCGTCCACCGCGATCGCGCAGCAGTAGGTCATGGGTGCCCCCCGCTCGCGCCGCCTGCGGCCATCGGATCCGCGGCGTCGAGGTCCAGCACGTCCACCGACACGGTGAGCTGCATCTGTCCGCCGCCGAAGATCACGCCCTTGAGGGGCGTCACGTCGGCGTAGTCGCGACCCCACGCGACCGTGATGTGGCGGCTTTCGGGCAACTGGTTGTTGGTGGGATCGAAATCGACCCATCCGCAGTCGGGCACGTAGACCGAGAACCAGGCGTGCGAGGCGTCCGCACCGATCAGCCGCGGCTTGCCCGGCGGCGGCAGGGTCTCGATGTAGCCGCTGACATAGCGGGCGGCCAGGCCCTGGCTGCGCAGGCAGCCGATCGCGAGGTGGGCGAAGTCCTGGCAGACGCCGCGCCGATGGGCGAGCACGTCGGCCAGCGGCGTGGAGAGCGTGGTGAACTCGGGGTCGTAGCGGAAGTCGCGGTGGACGCGCACCATCAGGTCGTGCACGGCATCGAGCAGGGGTCGACCCGGCGAGAAGCTGGGTGCGGCGTAGGCCGAAAGCGCCTCGCCCAGCGGCACCAGCGGCGAGGCGAGCACGAGATCGCGGGCGAGCAGGCCCTCCGGGTCGGTGGCCTCGCGCAGTGCGGCACGCGCCTGCTCCCACGATTCGCCCGCGAACAGATCGAGTCCGTCGACCCGGGGCTCGACCACCACCTCGCTGCTCGAGGTGACGGTGAGCGAGCGATGCGGCCGATCGAGCGAAAAGGCCACCACCCGGTTGCCGAAGTAGTCGCTGCGCTCGCGCTGGTCGGAGGCAGGCGGATCGATCGCGAGGCTGGCGCAGAGCACCTGCTGGCGATCGAGCGCCCGCGGCAGCAGGCGCGCCTCGTTGTAGCCGGAGTCGACCGGCTCGCTGTAGCGGTATTCGGTACGATGGGTGATGCGGTAGCGCATGCGGTCCTCAGCGGGGCGCGACCTGGGCCTGCGCGAGCTGGCGGCTTTCGCGCAGGTGGACGAAATACTGCTCGGTGATCACGTCGGACAGGCGTGCGAGCAGGTGGGTGATGCGCGCGAGCGTCTGGTCCAGCTCTTCGCGCAGCACCGAGCCCGCCTCGATCGCGACCAGCCGGTCGAGGCTGACCAGCCGCAGCTGCGTGAGCGCTTCGAGCGCGAGGCGGTCGCGCTCGGACAGTTCGGAGCCCATGCGGGTACCCTCGGTGCCCTCGGGCAGCCCGTCGAGCGCTTCCTGCAGCGCGAGCAGCTGGTGCACCAGGCCGCGCGGGTTGTTCGGGTCGAGCAGCACCAGCTCGAGCACGGTTCGCAGTTCGAGGTACGAGCGGTAGCGCTGGCGATAGGTGAGCATGCTCTCGACCGTGGCGAGCACGGCGTCGAGCAGCAGCGACTCGGTCGCCTCCTCCTGCTGCACGACCAGCGTGGAGCGGGTGAGCGAGGCGAGCAGCAGGCCGCGCTCGGTACGCCGGCCCAGCTCGAGGAAACGCCAGGCCTGGTCGCGCATCAGCCGCTCGCCGGTGAAGCCGGTGAGCCCCGCCAGCGCGACCACGACCTGGTCGAGCGCCTCGGGCAGCGTGGCCAGCGTCAGTTCGCGCCGGCGCATCGCGGCGAGCTGGCTCTCGACGCCATCGAGCACGCGCCAGATGTCGCCGGTCCAGAAATCGCGCATCGCGTGCGCGGCGTGCAGCAGCGCCTGCAGGGACTGCGCGAGGCTGCCGGTACGCTGCACGTCGCAGGCCACCGCGAGCAGTTCGTCTTCCGGTCGGGCGAGCAGTTCGCCCTCGGCCATGAAGCCCGGGTAGGTGGCGGTGCAGTGGGTGAGCGAGCGCAGCAGCGCCCGCAGGCAGTCTTCGTGCGCGGCGCCGCTGTACTGCAGGGCCTCGTCCACCTTCTGCAGGATCGTGCGCAGCAGGCGGGCGATGCCCTCGGCGCGTTCGGCGTAGCGCCCGATCCAGTACAGGTTGTCGGCCGCACGCGAGGACAGCGGGGCCCGCTGCCCGGCGGGCATCTGCTCGCGGGTGGGCTGCAGCCACAGCGTGACCTGCTGTTCGGGCTCCGAGGCCAGTACCCAGGTGTCCTTGCTGCTGCCGCCCGACTGGTTCGAGACGAGCAGGCTGCCGCGGCTGGGGGCGACGCGGGTCAGGCCCCCGGGCATCACGGCATAGTCGGAGTCGCGCGCGACGAGGAAGGTGCGCAGCACCGCGGTGCGAGGCTCCACGGCGTCGGTACCCAACGATGGCGTGGACGCGAAACCCAGGATCGACTGGCCAACCCAGCTGCGTGGCTCGGCGAGGATGCGCGCGCGCAACTGCTGCAGTTCGGAGTCGCTGCACGACGGCCCGAAGAACGAGCGGCTGCCCGGCGCGCGCGACAACGGCTTGACGACCATGCGCGGGAGATGGGCCAGGACATGGCGGCAGTCGCGGGGCTCGCCGCACCACCAGGTCTGGACCGATTCGAGCCGCAGCGGCTGGCCGAGGAAGTGTCGGGCGATGGCTGGCAGGAAACACAGCAGGGCCGGGTTCTCGAGCAGGCCACTGCCCAGCGGGTTGGCCACCGACACGCCGCCGCGGCGCACGCAGTCGAGCAGGCCCGGTATGCCGAGTTGCGACTCGGGGCGCAGCTCGAGGGGGTCGCACCAGTCGTCATCGACGCGGCGCAGGATCACGTCCACCGGCTGGGGCGAGGCGAGCGTGCGCTGCCAGACCCGGCCGCCACGCACGGTCAGGTCGTCGCCCTGGACCAGCGGATAGCCGAGGTAGCTCGCGAGATACGCGTGCTCGAAGTAGGTCTCGTTGAGCGGCCCCGGCGTGAGGATCACGATCCGGGGCTCGGCGCGCGCCGCTCGCGGCGCGATCGTCGACAGGCTCTGGCGCAGGGCGCGGAAGAACACGGCCACGCGATGTACCCGCGAGTCGCGGAACAGCGAGGGCAGGATGCGCGTGATCACCATCCGGTTCTCGAGCGCATAGCCTGCGCCCGAAGGGGCCTGGGTGCGATCCCCGAGCACGATCATGCGGCCGTTCGCCGAGCGGGTGAGGTTGGCCGAGTAGAGGATGAGCTGGCGATCGCCGGGCAGGCGGACCTGGTCGCAGGCGCGCAGGAATCCGGCGTGGCCATGCACGAGTTCCGGCGGCAGCAGGCCGCGGCGCAGCAGGTCGCGCGGGCCGTAGAGGTCGCGCAGGATCAGGTCGAGCAACTCGGCGCGCTGGATGAGTCCGGACTCGATGTCCGACCACTCGGTGCTGCCGATGACCAGCGGGATCGGATCGAGGTCCCAGACCCGGTTGTAGCCTTCCGGGTCGTCGTAGATGTTGTAGCTGACCCCGTTGTCCCGCAGCAGCCGTCGCGCCTCGTCCCGTCGACGGCGCAGTTCGGGCGCGCCCATGTCCTGGAGCGCGCGCGAGATGTAACTCCAGTGCGGGCGCAGCGTGCCGTCGGCCTCGCGCGTCTCGTCGAACACATCCGGCGCCGGGGCGTACCAGTCCGGGGCCTCCCGGCTGGGCTCGGAGGCTCCGGGGGCGGAGTCGGGGAGGGCGTGGCCAGTCGATCGCATGCGGCGGGCAGTCTAGCACCGGCCTCCCGTCACCGGGCCGCGAAGGCACGCGCCCGGTGACGGTTCAGCCCGGCGTGCGCAGGTCGAGCGTGTACGGATGTTCGCCTGCGGGTTCCTCGGCAGGCGGCGTCATCGGCCGGGTCGACTCGCTGCGGTCGCCGTCGATCGCACCGGGGAGGTCCCCCGGGGTGTGGCCCCATGCGGTGAACCGTGCGACGCGGCGCGACTCGGCCTCGAAGGCATTGACCGGGAAGGTGTCGTAGCTGCGGCCGCCGGGATGCGCGACGTGATAGCGGCAGCCCGCGACGGCACGCCCGTTCCAGGTGTCGATCAGGTCGAACACCAGCGGCGCATGCACGCCGATGGTCGGGTGCAGCGCCGAGGGCGGCTGCCAGGCGCGATAACGCACCCCGGCGACGAACTCGCCGCGGCGTCCCGTCGAGCGCAGCGGTACCCGCCGCCCGTTGCAGGTGAGCACGTGCCGCCCGGAGGTGGCACCGGTCAGGCGTACCTGCAGGCGCTCGACGGAGGAGTCGACGAAGCGCGCGGTGCCGCCGGCGGTGACCTCCTCGCCCAGCACGTGCCAGGGCTCGGTGGCCGCGCGCAGCTCGAGCTGCACGTCGCCCGCGACCAGGGTGCCGTAGCGCGGATAGCGAAACTCGAAGAACGGATCGAGCCACTCCATGCGGAACGGATAGCCGGCCGACTGCAGGTCCGCGACCACGTCGCGCAAGTCCGCCTGCACGTAGTGCGGCAGCATGAACCGGTCGTGCAGTTCGGTGCCCCAGCGCACCAGCCGGTTGCGGCAGGGTTCGCGCCAGAACCGCGCGACCAGCGTGCGCAGCAGCAGGGCCTGGACGAGCGCCATCCGCGGATGGGGCGGCATCTCGAAGGCGCGCAGTTCGAGCAGGCCCAGCCGTCCGGCCTCGCCATCGGGCGAGTAGAGCTTGTCGATGCAGAACTCGGTTCGGTGGGTGTTGCCGGTGACATCCACCAGCAGGTTGCGCAGCAGCCGGTCGACCAGCCAGGGTTGCGCCACGTCTCCGGCGGGCAGGCGCGAGAAGGCGAGCTCCAGTTCATGCAATGCCTCGTCCCGCCCCTCGTCGACGCGGGGTGCCTGGCTGGTGGGGCCGATGAACAGGCCGGAGAACAGGTAGGAGAGCGAGGGATGGTTCTGCCAGCAGGTGAGCAGGCTGCGCAGCAGATCCGGACGCCTGAGCATCGGGCTGTCGGCCGGAGTGGGGCCCCCGAGGGTGATGTGATTGCCCCCGCCGGTACCCGTGTGACGCCCATCGAGCATGAATTTCTCGGTGCCCAGGCGGGTGAGACGCGCCTGTTCGTAGAGCTGCGTGGTGTTGCGCGCGAGTTCGCGCCAGCTGGCGGCCGGGTGGATGTTCACCTCGATCACGCCCGGATCGGGCGTGACCGGCAGCCGCACCAGCCGCGGGTCGCGGGGCGGTGCGTATCCCTCGATCACCACCGGTAGCGCGAGCGCGGCGGCGGTGTCCTCGATGCAGGAGACGAGGTCGAGCCAGTGCTCGAGGTGCGACAGCGGGGGCAGGAACACGTGCAGCCGACCGTCGCGTGCCTCGACGCACAGCGCGGTGCGCAGCGCGTCGTCGGGCAGCAGCGTGCCGGCCGGGACATCGCCCGCGCCGCCAGCGGCCGTGCCGCGACCCGCATCGCCCCCTGCGGCGCTGCCGCCCATCGGGGCCGCACCCTGTCCACGCGGGGCGGGCCCCGGGGTGCCCGCCCTCCCGTGGGTGGCGCTGCCGATCGCCGCCTCGACGGTCGCGGCATAGCCGCCCTCGGCCGGGAGCGCGACGCGCAGCGCGCGCGCATCGGCAGGCAACTGCGGCAGCGGCTCGAGCAGCGAGCGGTCGTAGAGCCGGTGGCGCTGCTCCACCGGCACGACCGGGAGCGACTCGAGCGGCAGGCGCAGGCCCATCGGCGAGTCGCCCGGCACCAGCGCCATGTGGCCCCGGCGGAAGCGCCACTGCCCGCTGGTCCAGCGCGAGCGGACGAAATCCCAGGCCAGTGGCAGCGCGTACCCGGTGGGTACGTCCAGCCCGCGATCGAGCAGGCGGGCGAGCCGCTTGCGCTCGAGGGGGTCTCGCAGCGCGGGCGAGAGCGGGTCGACGTTGTCGGGCAGGCGTTGCTCGACCAGCAGGTAGTGGAAGGCGTCTTCGTAGCCGGGCTGCAGGTAGAGCGCCGGCAGTCCCAGCCTCTCGACCAGTTCCTGCGCGAAGGCGCGCGCCTCGGGCTCGCCATGCCCGAGGTTGCGCGAGGTGTCGGCGAGCAGCGTGGCATCCCGCCACACCGGGACACCGTCGTGGCGCCAGAACACCGCGAGCATCCATCGCGGCAACGGCTCGCCCGGGTACCACTTGCCCTGGCCGTGGTAGAGCACGCCGCCGGCGCCGAAGGCGTCGCGCAATCGGCGCACCAGTTCGTCGGCCTTGCGTCGCTTGTCGGGGCCATCGGCCGCCACCGTCCACTCGGCGGACTCCATGTCGTCCACCGACACGAAGGTGGGCTCGCCGCCCATCGTGAGCCGAACGTCGCCCGCGGTGAGTTCGGCATCGACCTGCTCGCCCAGCGCATCGATCGCCGACCATTGCGCCTCGGAGTACGGCAGCGTGACCCGCGGATCCTCGCGCAACCGGCGCACGGTGTTCTCGTGCTCGAAGGCCACCACCTCGCAGGTGTCGGTGTAGCCACTGACCGGGGCGGCACCCTCGGGATCCGGCGTGCACGCGAGCGGGATGTGGCCCTCGCCGGCGAACAGGCCGGAGGTCGGGTCCAGCCCGATCCACCCCGCGCCGGGGATGTAGACCTCCGCCCATGCATGCAGGTCGGTGAAATCGCGCTCGGGACCGGCGGGTCCGTCGAGCGGCTTCTGGTCGGCGACGAGTTGCACGAGGTAGCCCGAGACGAAGCGGGCGGCAAAGCCGAGGTGGCGCAGCACCTGCACCAGCAGCCAGCCGGTGTCGCGGCAGGATCCGAGCGCGCGTTCGAGCGTCTGCTCGCAGGTCTGAACGCCGGGCTCCATGCGGATCGTGTAGGCGATCTCGCGCGCGAGCCGCTGGTTGAGCGCGACCAGCGCATCGACGGTACGCACCGGCGTCCGGTCGACCGAATCGAGCCAGCGGCGCAGGCGAGGCCCCGACTCCCGCACCTCGAGGTAGGGGGCGAGATCGCGGCGCAGCGCGGGCTCGTAGTCGAACGGGCTGCGGGTGGTGTAGTCCTCGAGGAAGAAATCGAACGGGTTGATCACCGTCATGTCGGCGACCAGGTCGACCTCGATCGACAGTTCGTGCGCCCGCTCGGGAAACACCAGTCGCGCGAGGTAGTTGCCGAACGGATCCTGCTGCCAGTTGATGAAGTGATCGCCGGGCGAGACCCGCAACGAATAGGCGAGCACGGGCGTGCGCGAATGGGCGGCCGGACGCAACCTCACCACGTGGGGCGAGAGCTGCACCGCGCGGTCGTAGCGGTACAGCGTACGGTGGGTGAGCGCGACGTGGATGGTCATCGCGCGGCGGGCGCGGGCGCCAGGAAGTAGGTCGAGCTGATGCCGTCGTGTAGCCGCCCGATGCCCACCTGCAGCTCGTCGGTGTAGCGATGCAGCGCCTCGCGGTCGAGGGCGGCGAAGTCGACCCGGTCGAGCTCCTGCGCCATCGCGCGCACCTCGCGCACCCGGTCGGCGCTGCGCGGCAGGCGGCGAAGCGTCGCCTCCATCGTGTCGAGACAGAAGCGGATCGAGCGCGGGAACAGCCGATCGGTGAGCAGGAAACGCAACACGTCGGCGTGGCTGACCGGCGCGCGCACCGTCTGCCGGTACATCTGAAGGGCCGAGAGCGACCGCAGCACGCTCATCCACTGGATGGTGCCGAACGGCGCGAGTTCGGGCGCGGTGTCGGGATGGCCGTTCCCCAGCAGGTTCGCCGAGCGCACGTCGATGATGCGGGTGGTCATGTCCGCGCGCTCGATCATCAGGCCGAGCTGGAGGAAGTCGTGGGGATAGCCGTGCGACATCGTGCCGGCCAGC
>CAIKXV010000164.1 GCA_903831455.1 uncultured Pseudomonadota bacterium
ACCAGCCCGCCGACCGCCGGGCCGAAGCGTCGCGCCGACAGGGTAGCCGCGGTCATCACCGCAGGCATCGTCGCGAGCTTGAACAGGAACACGGTGACCGACATCGTGCGAGGGTGCCCGTGCCCGGCTCGGCGCGCAACCGGGCGGGGGCGGTCGCGGTTGCTATAGTCGCGCATGCCCGATGCCGCCCGACCCCGATCGGCCCACCCGCCCGGCGCGACGCTCTCGGCGTGGCTGCTGGTGGCGGTGATCGGCTGCAGCCTCGCGGCGCAGGCACTGCCCGCGGTGCCGGAATGGATCGCCGGCGTGGTCGCATGGGTTGCGGCAGTCCCGCTGTGGGCGCGCCTGTCGCGCCGACAGCGCGTGATGGTCGCCATCATGCTCGCGCTCGGTGCGCTGGGCCTCGCCGCCGGGGCGTTCCTCGGCGAGCCGGCGAGGGCCGCGATGGCCCTCACGCTGAACACGCCGATCATCGCGATGCTGGCCGGGGTGGCCTTCCTGCACCTGGTGAGCGTACGCGGGTCGACCTCGGCGACGGACCCTGCCGCCACGCCGCCGCGTCGTGGCCGGCTCGCGCTCGCGCAGACGCTGGTCGGCGTGCACCTGTTCGGCGCGGTGATCAACCTCACCGCCGCGCTGATCGCAGGCGACCGGCTGCGCCGTGGTGGCGCGTTACCCGAGCAGCAGGCGCTGGCGGTGGGCACCGCATTCTCCGTCTCCGCCTTCTGGTCGCCGTTCCTCGGCGCGATGGCGGTGTCGCTCACCGTGGCGAAGGGCGCGAGCCTGGTCACGCTGGTGGCGATGGGCCTGCCCCTGGCCGCGACCGGCCTGCTGCTGCTGTGGATGCACCTGTCGCGGGCGAGGTTCGGATACGGACGCGATTTCGAGGGCTATCCGCTCGACCTCGGCGCGCTCTGGGTGCCGGTGGCGCTGGCGCTCGGCGTATTCCTCGTGCACGAGTGGCAACCGCAGTGGTCGGTGCTGCCGGTGATCGCGAGCCTCGCGCTGCTCATCACGATGGCCGGGCTGCTGGTGCGTGACGGTGCCGCCCCGGCGCGAGACCGGCTGGTGGCCTTCGTCCCGGCGCGGCTGCCGGGCATGGCCGGTGAACTGTGGGTGTTCCTGGCCGCGGCGGTCCTCGCCGCGGGGCTCTCCTCGATGCTCGCGGCGCTCGAGATCGGGGCGCCCTTCGATCGCTTCGGCGGATTCGAGGCGAGCCTGGTGCTGCTGTTGTGCACGGTGACGGCATGGCTGGGCCTGCACACGGTGGTGAGCATTCCGCTGGTCGGCGTGTGGCTCGCGCCGCTTGCGCCGGACCCGAACCTGCTCGCCTGCGCGTTCCTGTGCGCCTGGGCGATCGGCCTTCCGGCCTGCGCGACCTCGGGCACGGTGCTGACCATGCAGGCGCGCTACGGCATTCCGGCCGCGACCTACGTGCGCTGGAACCTGCCGTTCATGGCCGTGATGCTCGTGGCGTGCATCGTGGCGCTCAACGTCTACGCGCGGCTTCTTCCGGCCGGCTGAGCGAGGCGGGCGGCAGCCTCCGCGTCGAGCGCACAGCCGCGCCACGGCAGCAGCGCGGGCACGCGCGATGCGTACTCGCGATAGGCTTCGCCGTGCTCGCGAAGGAGGCCCGATTCCTCGTGGCGCGACCCGACCACCAGGTACAGCGTCAGCACGAGCGCGCTGACGAGCCAGGCTGCATCCATCTCGCGGGTCCAGACCAGCACCAGCGCCAGGCTGTACCACGGGTGGCGTACCCAGCGGTGCAGGGGCGAGATCACCAGGCCGGTGGCGCCGGACGGCGTGCGCAGGCCGAGGAAGGCGCGTCCGTCGTACCAGCGCAGGGTCCACAGGAAGCCGGCCAGTGCGGCGATCGCGGCTGCATCGGCGACCCACGCGAGGAGGCCGGGCATCGTCCAGAGCGCGGGGCCCGCGGCGGCCGACAGCAGCGCCAGCGGGCCGGCGAGCGTGGCCAGCGCGATCGCGTTGTAGAGCAGGCGTTCGCGCGCGGCGAGCCGGGGCCAGCGCGCGGCGACCCACGCCTTCGCGCGCGCGCCGGCCAGCAGCGAGTGCAGAGCGCCCCACGCGATCCATGCGGCAGCCAGCGCCGCCAGCAAGGGCACGCCCGGATGTCCGGCGCTGGCGTTCACGCGCGCGCCCCTCCCGTCCGCGCGGGCCGGCGAGGGTCGCGCATCCTCTCGTGCGTCATGTCGTGGGGCGCGCGAGTTCGAACACGGCCGCCGGCGCGGCGTCCGAAGCCAGCGCCCGCAGCCGGGTGAGCAGGGCCTGGCTGCGGGCGGCGCCCAGTACCGGGTCGCACAGCGAGCGGAACTTGCGGTCGAGTTCGCCATCGGTCATCGGCTGGTCGAGCGAGCCGGTGGCGTGCGGCACGAACTGCTCGATGCACTCGCCCGTGGCCAGGCGGACCCGCACGCGCGCCGCATCGGCGGGCATCGACTCGTCGATGCGTGCACTCACGCGCGAGCGAAGCGCAACCAGTTCGGGGTCGCGTGCGGCCTCGTCGCCGAAGGCGGCGACGCCGGCCTCGCCGCGCGCGAGCGCCACGGCCGCCGCGTGCGTGTGGCTCAGCTTGGCCTCCAGCCCGGTCTCGGGTGCGGTGCGTGCGCACAGCGTCATGACCAGCGGATGCACGTCGACTTCGATCCGCTCGATGCCTGCCGTCGGGAGCGTGCGCGCCTGCGCGATCCGCAGGCAGGCGTCGATCAGCGGGTGCAACACGATCCCGCAGGGGTACGGCTTGAAGGCGTTGGCCTCGGTCTCCCACCGCGAGCCCAGCCCCGCGAGCAGCCGCTGGGCGTCGAACGCGGGGCCCAGCACGGCGCCGAAACCGCGCGGGGCCTCCAGCGCGCGGGTGGAGGCGGTGAAGCCGCCGGCGGCCAGCGTGGCGGCCAGCAGCCCGTCGCGCGCCGCGCGGGCGATCGACAGGCTCTTGGCCATGCCGCCCAGCATCTCGGTGAGGCCGCTCGCCTGGGTTGCCGCGATGCCCAGCGCGTGCGCCATGCGCGAGGCATCCAGCCCCAGCAGTCGGCCTGCGAGCGCCGCCGCGCCCACCACGCCGCAGGTGGCGGTGATGTGCCAGCCGCGCGCATAGTGGCCCGGGGACACCGCGTTGCCGAGCCGGCAGGCGACCTCGCAGCCGACCAGCGTGGCCTCGATCAGCGATGCGCCGTCGATTCCGGGACGACCGGCGAGGGATACCGCCACCGGCAACAGCACCGGGCCGGGGTGGATCACCGTCGCCAGGTGGGTGTCGTCGAAGTCGAGGATGTTCGCTGCATAGGCGTTGAGCAGCGCGGCGGTGGCCGGATCGCTGCGATCGCCCCGGCCGAGCAGGGGAACCGAGGGCGTGCCCGCGAAGGGTGCGAGCGTGGCCGACAGTCGCGCGAGGGCCGGATCGCCCGCCCCGCCGACCGCGCAACCCAGCGCGTTGAGCAGCAGTCGCAGGGCGGCCGCGCGCGCCCCGGGGGACATCGCCGTGGCCGGGTGGTGCGCTGCAAACTCCGCGAGCAGGGCGGTCGCCGCGGGCGGTGCTATGTTCGAGTCCATCAGGGTGTGCCTCCGGCCGCGCAGTCGCGGGGCGCATGTCGATCCAACCGGTCTGCAGAGGGGTTACCGATGGCCGAGCGCAAACGCAGCGACCTTGCCACCCGCGGCGAACG
>CAIKXV010000165.1 GCA_903831455.1 uncultured Pseudomonadota bacterium
GGCACCTGCCCGCCGCCGGCGCACCCGCTCGCCGCCGGGCCGCGCCGATCCCCGCCGCCCGCGACTGCGCGGCATCCCTCGCGCGCAGGGTCGGGCCCTGCGCCATCGGTCCGGCCGGGGGCGCCGACATGATCGCCGGCGGTCATCGATCCGCCGGCTTCGCGATCCTCCCGGCACCGGCCGCCCGCGGGGGCCGGGGTGCGCCGCGTCACGCCCCGGCGCGCAACCCCTCGACCAGGCGCGACACGCCGGCGAGGACGTCCTCGCGCCCCAGCGCGCCGTAGGACACGCGCAACAGGCAACCGCGGGTCGCGCCGAACGCGCTGCCGGGCAGCACGGCCACCCGGTGCCGTTCGATCAGGCGCATCGCCAGGGCGAGCGAATCGCCTCCGCCGTCGATGCTCAGCAGCCAGTAGAACGCACCGCGCGCATCGGCCAGCGTCACCCGCGGTGCAAGGGCCGCGAGCGCCTCGCGCGTCTGCAGCCGCGCCGCCGACAGCGAGGCGATGCGCGGCGCGCACCACGCGTGCCCCGCCTCGAGCGCCGCGACGGCCGCCAGCTGCGAGGGCACCGGCGGGCAGATGAGGTTGGTATCCTGGATCTTCGCGATCGCGGGGTAGAGCCCGGTCGGCACCACCATGTAGCCGACGCGCCAGCTCGCCATCCCGTAGGCCTTGGACAGCGAATAGAGCGAGATCGTGTGCGGCGCGGACCCCGGCAGCGAGGCGGGCGAGAACGCGGGCTCGCCCTCGTGAACGAAGTACTCGTAGGCCTCGTCGCTCACGTGGTAGAGGCCGTGCCGCTCGCACAGCGCGTTGACCGCGGCCAGCGCATCGCGCGAGTACACCGCACCCGTGGGATTGTTCGGCGAGACCGTCACCACCGCGCGGGTGCGCGGGGTGATCGCGGCCGCGATCGCGTCCGGATCGAGCTGGTACTGCGCGTCGGTGGGCACGCCCACCGCCCGCGCGCCGGCCAGCGCGAGCGCCATCTCCTGGTTGAAGTACCAGGGCAGCGGCAGGATCACCTCGTCGCCCGGATCGCAGATCGCCAGCACGACGTTGAGGAAGGCCATGTTGCCGCCCGCCGTGACCACGATCCGGCTCCGGGAGTCGGCGACGATGCCGTTCTCGGCGGCAAGCTTGCCGGCGATGCGCTCGACCAGCGCGTCGATCCCGTGCACCGGCTGGTAGCGGTGGAGCAGCGAACCCTCGTCGAGCGCCTGCGGCGCGCGCAGTGCAGCCTCGGGGGGCGCCCACCACACCACGCCCTGGCCCAGCGAGAGCGTCCCGGGATTGGCGCGGATCGCCTCGGCGATCACGGGGACGATCGGATCCTGCACCGCGCGCGCGCGGGCCGAGGCATGGAATCTCATCGGCGGTCGGACGCGACGCCCTCAGGTCTTCAGCGTGAACGGGTTGAAGTCGGTGCGCCGGTCGTAGTGGTCCTCGCCCTCCACCCGCTTGAGCCAGGCCACGATCCGGTAGGTGAAGGGCAGCGCGACGATCTCCCAGAGCACCTTGAGCAGGTAGTTCGAGGCCATCACCGTGAGCAGCAGCGCATCGCTCCACACGCCGTAGAACGCCACCGGGTAGAAGATCAGCGAGTCGACGCCCTGCCCGATGCCGGTCGAGCCGATCATGCGCAGCCAGAGCGCCCGCCCTTCCGACCACACCTTCATGCGTGCGAGCACGTAGGCATTGACGAACTCGCCGGCCCAGAACGCGAGCAGGGAGGCGAGCACGATGCGCGGGGTCGCGCCGAAGATGGTCTCGTAGGCCGCCTGGTTGGGCCAGCCGGCGGCCGGCGGCAACTGGACGACCACCCACGCCATGAACGAGGCGAACGCCATCGCGGCGAACCCGGCCCAGACCACCCGGCGCGCCTTCGCGTAGCCGTAGACCTCGGTGAGGATGTCGCCGAAGACGTAGGAGATCGGGAAGAACAGCACGCCGGCCCCGAACGCGAAGGCGCCGATGAGCGGCAGATCGATCTCGGCGACCTTGGCCGGGCCGATCAGGTTGGAGCAGAGCAGCACGCATACGAACCCGGCCATCACCAGGTCGTAGTACCGGTGGCCGTGCCGACGCTGCGCAGCCCCCGCCGGCAGCGGCGAGGCGTCCTGGCTCACCGCATCCCCCGACCCATGCCGGGCAGCAGGCCCTTCATGCCGCGCAGCGCCTTCGCCATGCCGCCCCGGCTGACCATCTTCATCATCTTCTGCGCGGCCTCGAACTGGTTGAGCAGCTGGTTGACCTGCTGGACGGTCACGCCGGCGCCGGCCGCGATGCGCCGCTTGCGCGAAGCCTTGAGGATCTCCGGATGCGCCCGCTCGGCCGGGGTCATCGACAGGATGATCGCCTCCTGGCGAGCCACCGCGCGGTCGTCGACCTTCGCACCCTGCGCCGCGCGCGCGAGTTCCCCGGGCAGCTTGTCGAGCAGCGCGCTCATGCCGCCCATCTTCTTCATCTGCTCGATCTGCTGCCGGAAATCCTCGAGGTCGAAGCCCTTGCCGGTACGCACCTTCTGCGCGAACCGGCGCGCCTCGTCGACGTCGACGCTGCGCTGCGCCTCCTCGATCAGGGAGAGCACGTCGCCCATGCCGAGCACGCGCGAGGCCATCCGCTCGGGGTGGAAGGGTTCGAGTCCGGCGAGCTTCTCGCCGGTGCCGACGAACTTGATCGGCTTGCCGGTCACCGCGCGCACCGAGAGCGCGGCCCCGCCACGCGCATCGCCGTCGAGCTTGGTGAGGATGACGCCGGTCAGGGGCAGCGCCTCCCCGAAGGCGCGCGCCACGTTGACCGCATCCTGCCCCTGCATCGCGTCGACGACGAACAGCGTCTCCACCGGCGTGACCGCGGCATGCAGCGCGCGGATCTCGTCCATCATCGCCTGGTCGATCGACAGGCGGCCGGCGGTGTCGAGGATGAGCACGTCCTGGTAGTGCCGGCGCGCGTCGTCGAGCGCGCCCTGCGCGATGGCCACGGGCGAGGCGCCGGCCGCAGCCTCGTGGAACGACGCGCCCACCTGCCCGGCCAGCAGCCGCAGCTGCTCGATGGCCGCGGGGCGGTAGACGTCCGCGGAGGCGAGCATCACCTTGCGCTTCTCGGCGATGAGCAGGCGCGCGAGCTTGCCGCTGGAGGTGGTCTTGCCCGAACCCTGCAGTCCGGCCATCAGGATCACCGCCGGCGGCCTCGTGGCGAGGTCGAGTCCGGCGCCCGCCTCGCCCATCAGGCTGACCAGCTCGCGATGGACGATGCCGACCACGGCCTGGCCCGGGGTCAGGCTGGTGAGGACCTCCTGGCCGAGCGCCTTCTCGCGCACCCGCGCGATGAAATCCTTGACCACCGGGAGCGCCACGTCGGCATCGAGCAGCGCGAGCCTGACCTCGCGCAGCGCGTCGGACACGTTCGACTCGGTGATGCGCGCCTCGCCGCGAAGCGTCTTCACGACGCGCGCGAGCCGCCCGGTGAGGGAGTCGAGCATGGTCAGGCCTCCCGCTGCCGGTGGCAGCCCGGGCTCGGGCCCGGAGCCTGACGGCGGGCCTCGGGGGGCGTCGTGTAGACTGGCAGCATGGTTTCGAGTCTACCGTATCTGCTCACCTCGCTTGCCTACGGCGGCCTCGCCGCA
>CAIKXV010000166.1 GCA_903831455.1 uncultured Pseudomonadota bacterium
GGTCGCTACCCACGGTGTTTCCTCACGGCAGCCACACCGCCACCGACAGCGGCGACTGCACCGAGACGCTGGCCCGTTGCCTCGCCGAGTTCGACTGGACCCGCCGCTCGGCGCTGAGCGGCCGCCGCATCGACGGACGGCTGCAGGGTATCGGCGTGGGCTGCTACCTCGAGGGAGGCGGGAGCGGACCCAGCGAGACGGCGCGCGTGGCGCTGGAGCCGGACGGCCGCGTGGCCATCGACACCGGATCCTCGCTGGTCGGCCAGGGTCTGGAGACGGCCCTCGCCCAGATTGCCGCCGACACCCTCGGCCTGCCGCTCGCCTCGGTGTACGTGCGAAGCCACGGCTCGACCACTGGCGTACCGGACGGTTTCGGCAGCTACAGTTCGCGCAGCGTCGTGATGGGCGGCTCGGCGCTCGTGCGGGCTGCGCGGATACTGCGGCAGCGGCTGCGGGAGGCCGCCTCGGACGTGCTCGGCTACCCGCCGGACGACATCGCCGTGCGGGCGGACGGGCAGCTCGCGGGTCCGCAGGGCGCCGCGATCGACCTCGCCACCCTGGCCCGTTGCCTCGGTGCGGAGCTGCCGGAGGCGGTCGAGCGGTTCGCCTGCGACCGTCGCACGTACAGCTACGGAGCGCACGCCGCACAGGTCGCGGTCGACACCGATACCGGCCTCGTCGAGGTCCTCGACTACGTCGCCGTGGAGGATGCAGGCCGGATCATCAATCCGCGCCTGCTGCACGGCCAGGCGATCGGCGCCATCGCCCAGGGCCTGGGCGGCGTCTTCCTGGAACACCTCGTGTACGACCGGCAGGGACAGTTGCTCCCCGGCTCGCTGGCCGACTACCTGCTACCCAGCGCGAGCTGCTTTCCGCGCCTGCGCGCCTGCCTCCTGGAGAACCACCCCTCCCCGCTGAATCCCCTGGGAGCGAAGGGGGCGGGCGAGGGCGGCATCATCCCGGTCGGCGGCGTCGTGGCCAACGCAGTCGCCGACGCGCTGCGTCCGCTCGGCGTGTCGCCGATGTCGCTGCCGCTCTCCCCATCGCGCCTGTGGCACATGATCGCCCGGGCACGTTGAACAGCCCGTGCATTCGTCGACTGCACCCGTCGACTGCGCCCGATGGCTGCCCCGCACGGCGATCGCCACGATCGACCGGGCCCGGGGGGAGCACACGCTCGGTCGGCCGACTGCTCCGCGTGTGATCTCACGAAGTACCGGTGTGATCTCACCTGCGCCGCTTCGCATTGAGGATCGGCGCGCCTTCGCATAGGATGCGGGCTTGCACATTCGGTCGCCGTCCCGACAACGGTGGCCGGTGCCATTCGAGCGAGGTCGTCATGGCAGTCACCGGTTCCCAACTCGTCGCCCAGGCGCTCGCGCGCCACGGCGTCGATGCCTTCTTCTTCCTGATGGGCGCGCCCATGCTCGGCGCCGAGAAGGCTTGCCTCGACATGGGCATGCGCGGCATTGACGTGCGCCACGAGCAGGCGGCCGCGATGATGGCGCAGGCCTACTCACGGGTCACGCGGCGCACCGGCGTGTGCATGGCCTGCTCCGGCCCGGGCACGCTCAACCTCGCCAGCGGACTGGGCACCGCCTTCGTCGACTGCGCGCCGGTACTGGCCCTCGGCGGCTCCAGCCCGTGGAGCGAATGGGGGACCGGCAGCTTCCAGGAGATCGACCAGGTCGCCGCGATGCGGCCGGTCACCAAGTGGGCGGAGCGCTGCTACGAGACCCGCCGCATTCCCGAGCTGATCGACACCGCCATCCGCAAGGCGTGGTCGGGCAAGCCGGGGCCGGTGTACCTCGACCTGCCCACCGACGTGTTGCTGGGATCGGTGGAGGAGTCGGCCGTGGTCTGGCCCCGGCATGACGTGCCCGTGCGCACCCGCCCGATCGCCGACCCGACGGCCATCGAGGCGGCGATCGCGCTGCTGGCCACCGCGAAGAAGCCGGTGGTGCTCTCGGGCAGCGGCGTGATCTGGTCGGAGGCGGCAGGCGAACTCCAGGCCTGGGTAGAGCACGCCGGCATGCCGTTCTACACCACGCCCCAGGGGCGCGGCGTGGTGCCCGAGGACCACGCGCTGTGCTTTCCGAACGCTCGTTCGACCGCGCTGCGCGAGGCCGACGTCGCACTGGTGGTGGGCACCCGCATCAACTACGTGTTCGGTCACCTGCGCGCCCCGCGGTTCAACCCGGAGGCGAAGGTCATCCGCATCGACGTCAGCGCCGACGAGATCAACGAGTCGCAGCGCGTCGACGTCGGACTGGTCGGCGATGCGCGCGCGGTGCTCGGACAGCTGCTCGCCGCCGCGAAGGGACGCGTGTCGGCCAGCCTGTATTCCGACTGGCGCGCCCAGCTCGAGGCGGTCGATCGGGAGAAGGGGGCGGTGCAGGAGAAGGAGATTTCCACCGACCAGCTGCCGATCCACCCGCTGCGCCTGTGCAAGGAAGTGCGCGACTTCATGCAGCGCGACGCGATCCTGTGCGTGGACGGCCAGGAAATCCTCAACTACGGGCGACAGTCGATCCCGACCTTCGTCGCGGGTCACCGGCTGAACTCCGGCCCCTTCGGCACCATGGGCGTGGGCGTGCCCTTCGGGCTCGGCGCCAAGGTCGCCTGTCCGGACAAGCAGGTGATCGTACTCACCGGGGACGGTGCCTTCGGCCTGAACGGCATGGAGATCGATACCGCCATCCGTCACCGCATTCCGGTGCTGATGGTGATCAGCCTCAACGGGGGCTGGACCGCCGACCCCAAGGGCGAGAAGCCCGGGCGCCAGCTCGGCTACTCGCGCTACGACGAGATGGCGCGGGCCCTGGGCTGCCATGGCGAATACGTGGAACGCCCCGAGGACATCCGTGGCGCGCTCGAACGCGCACAGCGCGCGGTGGATGCCGGCCAGACCGCGGTGGTGAACGTGGTCACGGACTTCAAGGCACGCGCGGCCACCGTGCGTTTCTCGAAGATGAACACCTGA
>CAIKXV010000167.1 GCA_903831455.1 uncultured Pseudomonadota bacterium
GCAAGCGGTTTCCCACGAGTATCCCGGGCGAGATCTACCAGTCGATCGACACCCCGCTCGCGCAGGTGATCCTGCTCGATACGCGCAGCCATGCCCGGCCGGTGCAGTCGTGGGCGGCTGCGGCCGGCGGTGGCGCGAGCGACTCGCCCCTGCTGGGAGCCGCGCAGTTCGCCTTTCTGGAGCGCGAACTGCACGCCCGACCCGAAAAGCCTTTCGTGGTCATCGCATCGGGCATCACCCTGCGTGACGGGGGCATGAACTGGTTCGGATACCGTGATGACTACCTGCGGCTGATGCGGGCGATCGAGACCTGCGAGCGTCGGGTGATCTTCCTGGCGGGCGACATCCACCGCAACGCGTTCAACCCGCGCGACCGGGGGCAACCCTGCCACGAACTCATCGCCTCGGGGATCGCGATCAACTACCTCGCGCTGGGCATCGCTGCAGACGACTGCCGCAACTGGGGGCTGTTGCGGCTGCACGAGGATGGCCGTGCCGAGGCGACGCTCCACGGCCGCGGCCGTGCGGCAGCCGAGTTCCACCCGCTGACCTGGTAGGCCGTCCCGCCGCTTGCTGTCACGATCGCGTCATATATTTCGAGGAAACTGGAAATATGGAAGAGTCGAACGTCATTGCCGTACTGGCGGCCCTCGCGCAGTCGAGCCGGTTGCGGGTGTTCCGGCAGCTGGTGGTGGCCGGCGCAGGAGGGCTCACGCCGGGCTTGATGGCAGCCGAGCTCGGGTTGCCCGCGGCCACGCTGTCCTTCCACCTGAAGGCACTGGTGCAGGCGGGGCTGATCATGCCGACCCGCGACGGTCGGCACCTGGTCTATCGCGCCGACTACGCGCGCATGCAGGCGCTGCTCGCCTTCCTGACCGACAACTGCTGCCACGGTGAACCGTGCATGGCTGTTGAACCACTCGCGGGCAACTGCCGCCGTGCTGCCTGAGCCGTGCCGCGCGGACCCTGGCGATCGCGGGCGCAGCGACATCCGCGCCGGGCACGCATCGTCCCGTCATGAGGAACCGAACCATGAGTGATCGCATCCGTAATGTGCTCTTCATCTGCACCGGCAACTCGGCCCGGTCGATCATTGCCGAGAGCCTGATGAACCACCTGGGCAAGACCCGGTTCCGCGCGTGGTCGGCCGGCAGTTTTCCCAAGGGGGACGTCAACCCGCACGCGCTCAAGGCGCTGGCGGACATGCGTCTGCCCACCGAAGGCCTGCGAAGCAAGAGCTGGGACGAGTTCACCGGCCCCGATGCGCCCGCGCTCGACATGGTGTTCACGGTCTGCGATCGGGCGGCGGGCGAGGTCTGCCCGATCTGGCCCGGGCAACCGATGACCGCGCACTGGGGCATGCCCGATCCCGCCGAGGCGACCGGGTCGCCCGAGCACATCGAGCGCCAGTTCCGCGACACCGTCATCACGCTCAAGCGCCGGATCGAACTGCTGCTGGCGTTGCCGACAGGCGCGCTCGACCGGCTCGCGCTCGAGCGCGAGCTGCGGCGCATCGGACAGGAGTAAGCCTCGCGTGACTGCACACGTCCTCATCCTCTGTACCCACAACTCCGCCCGCAGCGTGCTGGCCGAGGGCATGCTCGGCCACTGGGCGAGGCGCCTCGGCCGGGACGTACAGGCCCATAGCGCCGGCAGCGCGCCCAGCGGGCGCGTCAACCCGCTTGCGCTGGCGGTCCTGCAGCGGGCCGGTGTCGATACTGCTGGCTTCCACAGCAAGTCCTGGGATGCGTTCGCGACAGCCGACGCGCCGCGGATGCGTGTCGTGATCACCGTCTGCGACAGCGCGGCGGGCGAGGCTTGCCCGGTGTGGCCGGGCAGTCCGGTACGGGTGCACTGGGGATATCCCGATCCGTCGAGCGTGCAGGGCGACGAGGCCACCCGGATGCAGGCGTTCGAGCTGACCCGCCAGGCGATCGGATACCGGATGCTGCAGCTGCTCGCGCTGCCCATCGACTCGCTCTCCGACGACGAACTGCGCGCGGCGCTCGCCGCGATCGCGCAGGCCTGATCCATGAGCCTCGCGCATCGACTCTTCTCCGAGTGGCTCGGGACTGCGCTGCTGCTGGCCATCGTGATCGGCTCGGGCATCATGGCCGAGCGGCTGGCCGGCGGGAACATGGCCGTCGCGCTGCTCGCCAACACGCTTGCCACCGTCTGGGGTCTGTACATCCTGATCGAGGTGTTCGGCCCGGTGAGTGGCGCGCACTTCAACCCTGCGGTCTCCGCGGTGATGGCCTGGACCGGCGCCCTGCCGCGCGCGCTGCTGCTGCCCTACGTCGCA